>JAAYQT010000112.1 GCA_012519165.1 Synergistaceae bacterium | reverse complement strand
CTTGAGAGGGAGCGGAAACGCCTCTCCTGGATACTTGTGGGCGAGTACCAGGACGTCAACAAGCCCCAGTACCTTACCCTCAAAAAGCTGGTGGGCAAGGGCGGAAAGATCATGGTGGTGGGGGACCCCGACCAGTCCATCTACGGCTGGCGGGGCGCCGATATGACCATGATAATGAACTTCGAGCAGGACTTCCCCTCGGCCAGGGTTGTGGTGCTGGACCAGAACTACCGGTCCTCGGGCGTCATCCTGGGCGCGGCCAACTCCCTTATCGAGGGCAACGCCAGGAGGCGCAAGAAGGACCTCTGGACCGCCAGGGGAATGGGGGAGAAGATATATACCCTCCTGGGCCAGACCGAGTTTCAGGAGGCGGAGTTTCTGGCCCGCGAGATCCAGAGGCTCAGGGACCGGGAAGGGTACAGTTACGGCGATATTGCGCTTCTCTACCGCATTAACGCCATGAGCCGGGTCTACGAACAAAAGTTCCTCGAATACCGGATCCCCTACCGCGTCGTAAGGGGGACGGCCTTCTACGAGCGCAGGGAAGTCCGGGACGTTCTTTCGTTTTTAAGGGCGGCAGTTAACCCCCTGGACCGGATCTCCCTCTCCCGGATTGCCAACCTGCCCGCCAGGGGGCTGGGCAAGAAGAGCCTTGAGAAGGTATTCGACCATATTGAGACAATCCCCCAGTCGGAGCCGGAGGAGTACTGGAAAGCCCTTGCGTCGGATAAAATTCTCACCGGCAAGGCTGACGCAGGCCTTAAAGAGCTGGCGGGGCACATGCTTAAAATCCTGTCCATGTCCGAGGATCTGTCAGGGATTCTTGAGTATATCTTTGACTCGTTAGGGTACGAGGACCTGCTTAAACAGTCCTGCCCGGACGACTGGGAGGAGAGGGTTGAAAACGTGAGGGAGCTGCGCTCGGTGGTTCCGTCCGGGGGCGACCTGTCCGAGATGCTTGCTGAGGCGGCGCTTTTCACCGACCTTGAAAAGCTGGATCTCGACGATAAAAACGCCGTCAATCTCCTTACCCTCCACGCCGCCAAGGGGCTTGAGTTTCCCGTGGTCTTCCTTGTGGGGCTGGAGGAGTCAGTCTTTCCCCACTTCAAGTGCCTTGAGGACAGGGAGGATATGGAGGAAGAGAGGCGGCTGTGCTACGTGGGCATGACCCGGGCCGAGGAGAGGCTCTACATGACAGGCGTAAGATCCAGGCGGCTCTTCGGCGCCACCCTGCGGAACGGCTTTTCCCGCTTTTTATGGGAAGTTCCCGACAAGTTCAAGGTGGTGGACGACAGGGGCGAGGAGGAAAAGCAACATGCTGGCTTTGGGAGTAACAGGAGACGTTGGGGCTGGTAAATCCACCCTTACCCGTCTGTGGGGCGAAATGGGGGCCTCCGTCATTGACGCCGACCGGATCGTCAGGGAGCTTTGGCAAAGGCGGTCCGTCGTCGACGGCGCCGTCTCCCTGTGGGGAGACGCCGTGGCTGACGGCTGCGGGAAGATCAACCCCGCCGCCGTGGCCCGTATCGCCTTCTCAAACAAGGCGGAGTACCGGAGGCTGAACGGCCTGCTTCACCCCCTGGTCAGAATTGAGATGAACCGCCTTGCCTCCTGCCTTGAAGGGTGGGTAACGGCGGAGATCCCCCTTCTTTTTGAAACCGGCGTACCCCACTGGATCGACTTCACCGTTTACGTAACCTCGGGAGACGAGGCGAGGGCGCGCAGGAACGCCTCCCGGGGATGGCCTGCGGGCGAAATTGAAAGGCGGGAGTCCTTTCTTCTGCCCCGCGAGGAAAAAATAAAGCGGGCCGACCTGGTAATTTATAACGACGGCGGCCTTGACGCCCTGGCGGCAAAGGCAGAGGAGACGGCGTCCCTTTTCAGGAAGCTGGCCGACCTTATGCAGTGCTCCGCAGACTTCCACTGCCGGGAAGAGGCGCAGTTCCACATGGGCCGCCTGGCCCGGGAGAGGCTGGGTACCGCCTTCTTCCTGACCGGGGGCGGCGGGGCCGGGGGAGAGGCAATTTACCGGCTGACCTTCATAACCCGGGGCGCCTTTTTTAACGGGCTGGACCTCCCCGACGGTGGTCAAACAGCCGTTCCCATAAGGAGAATGGCCTACGGCCGGAGGGTTGAAATCTCGGGGGAGCTAAAACCGTGAAGGTGATAACCAGCCACATGGGCAACGACTTCGACTCCCTGGCCAGCATGGCGGCGGCCCAGAAACTCTACCCCGGCGCCGTCATGTCTCTTTCCGGCTCCGCAAGCCGCACAGTGAGGGAGTTTTTGAAAAAGCACGGAAACCGCTGGGAGGTCCTTACCCCCAGGAAGATCAGGTTCGACGAGGTCACCATGCTCATAGTAGTGGACGCCCGGTCCCGGTCCAGAATCGGCCCCTTCGCCTCGCTGCTGGGACGGAAGGACATTCCCGTCCACGTATACGACCATCATCCCCCCTCCGCCGACGACATCGACGGCGAGTACGTAGTAATAGAACCCCTCGGGGCGACCACCACCCTCTTGGTAGAGATCCTCCTGCAGAAGGGCATCCCCATTTCCTCTTACGAAGCAACCCTGTTCGCCACGGGTATCTACGAGGACACGGGAGGCCTTACCTTCAGCGGAACTACGGGCAGGGATTTTGCCGCTATAGCAAAGCTGAAAGAGCTGGGGGCGGACCTTACCAATATCCCCACTTTTATCGAGATGACCCTGGCCGCCCCGGAGAGGCGTATTCTGGACGGTCTCATTGAAAACAGCTGGGTCCGGTATATTAACGGCGCCAAGACGGTGCTGTCTGCGGTAACCGCCCCGGCCTACGTGGACGGCCTTTCACTGTTCGTCCACAGGCTCAGGGACTATTTCGACGGCGACGTGGCCCTGGCGGCGGTGAAGATGGACTCCAGGACCTACCTTATCGGGCGCAGCCAGGAAGACGTTCTGGACATGGCCGCCTTTCTCTCCCCCCTGGGAGGGGGAGGGCACCCCCAGGCGGCGTCGGTTACCCTTCATAACGCCAGGCCACTGCCCCTTATTAAGGAAATGGAGATAAAGCTGGCGGAAGCTATAAAGCCCGCGCTCACTGCGCGGGATATAATGACGTCGCCGGTGATGGTCATCCCTCCGGACACTTCCGTGGACGAAGCGCACCGGATAATGCTCCGGTACGGTCACTCCGCCCTTCCCGTGGTAAAGGGAAAGGCAACCCTGGGCCTGATAACCAGGAAGGACCTGGACAAGGCGCACCTCCACGGCTTTGGCAAGACCCTCATCCGCGAGTTTATGACCGAGGGCGTAATGACCGTTCCGGGCGAGGCCTCGGTCCGGGAGGTCCACAGGCTTTTTGTCACCCACAGCATCGGCAGGATTCCGGTAACCGAGGGCAACCGCATAGTGGGCATCATCTCCAGGACCGACCTGGTAAGGGCCCTGTACCCCTTGTCCCTGCCCAGGGAGGAGCGGGCATGGGCGCCGGAGCTTCCCTGGACGGAGGACATATCCTCCCTTATGGAAAGGAATCTGGACCCGGAGGTAATCCCCATACTGAAAGCCATGGGGGAGCGGGCCGGGGAGCTGGGGATGAAGGCCTATATCGTGGGGGGGCTGGTGCGGGATCTCTTCCTGGGCCGGATTAACCTGGACCTGGATATTGTGGTGGAGGGGGACGGAACCAGGTTTATTAAAAGTTGGGAAAAGGACGGCCTCCGGGTCTCAGTCCACGAAAGGTACAAGACCGGCACGGTGGTCTTCCCGGGCGGCAGGAAGGTGGATGTGGCCACCGCCAGGAGGGAGTTCTACGAATTTCCCGTCGCCCAGCCCAAGGTCTTTACCGACTCCCTCAAGCACGACCTCTACCGCAGGGATTTCACCATAAACGCCATGGCCGTCTCAATAAACAAGTCCAGCTGGGGCGCCCTGGTGGACTTTTTCGGAGGCAGAAGGGACCTCTCCTCCAAAACCCTGAAGGTGCTGCATAACTTGAGCTTTGTGGAGGACCCCACCCGCGCTTTAAGAGGGATACGGCTCGAACAGAGGCTGGGCCTCTCCTTCGAGGACAACACCCTCCGTCTGCTGGGCAGCTGCGTCCGGGGCGGCCTCCTGGTGCGGCTTTCGGGGTTCCGGCTCAGGAGCGAACTGGAGCTCTCTTTCAGCGAGAAGTCGCCTTACGGGGCGGCCAGGCGGGCGGAGGAGCTGGGGGTCTGGGAGGTGCTCTTTCCGGGCCTGCACCTTGGACAGACCGGGAGGAGGACCTTAAGAAGGCTTGCCGCCTTCCTGGGCCGGATTTCCCGGGACTTTCCCGATTTTAAGGGAAGGCAGTGGCTGGCCTTTTTTGCGGCCCTCCTGATGGACTCCCCGGAAAACGTGAGGCTTGCGGCAGTGGACAGGCTCAATCTAACCGAGTCGGAGCGAAACATAGTGGTAAAGGCCGTCTCCGAGCTGGGCGCAGCCGAGCACGACCTCGGCGGGAGAGGGGGCCCTCCCCGGTCCGAAATTTACAATCTGCTGAAGGACGAGGACCCAGTCGCCGCCCTCTTCTGGAGCGCAGCCACGGAGCGGTGGAGGGTCAGAAGGAGGATCTTCATGTATCTCACCAGGCTAAGGGCCGTCGCCCCCCTTCTTAAGGGGCGAGACCTTGTGGAACTGGGCTACCGCCCGGGCCCCGGCATAGGTGAGGTCCTTGAGAAGATTAAAATTTTAAAGCTCGACGGGGAGCTTGAAAGCAGGGAAGATGAAGTTAACTACGTCCTTGCCAACTTCCCCGCTAATTTAAAGGAGAGTGAAAGTAAGTGTTAAGAATGCCCGCTTTGGCGGATCTGCTTTTGAGCGTGCCCGCAGTGCTGTGGGCAATTACCTTCCATGAGTTTTGCCACGGCTACGCAGCCTACCGCCTGGGCGACCCCACGGCTGCCAGGATGGGGAGGCTCACCCTGAACCCCCTGGCCCATTTCGACCCCATCGGCGCCCTGATGCTTCTTCTGTTCAGGTTCGGCTGGGCCAAGCCCGTGCCGGTGGACCCACGGTACTTTAAACACCCCCGAAGGGATATGCTTATCGTCTCTATTGCCGGGGTATCGGGAAACTTCCTGACCGCCTTCCTTTTCGGGATGCTGGCCAGGTTTTTTCCCTACCCCTTCCTGGCTATCCCGGCCCTCAGGCAGTTTATCTTCCTGATGATCGTCATAAACATAGGCCTCGCCGTATTCAACCTCATCCCCATTCCTCCCCTGGACGGCTCAAAACTGCTGTACCCTTTTCTTCCGCCTTCCATTATTGAGAAGTACTTCTGGCTTGAGAGGTACGGCTTTTTCGTTCTCATGATCCTGGTGGCCCTGGGAGTGATCCAGGCGATTATGGGTCCCATAGTCATGTTTTTCCTCAGGCTCATCCTGCTGTAGGGATAGCAGGGATGAAACTTCTTATCACAAACGACGACGGCGTCTTTGCACCGGGCATTATTGAACTGGCGTCGGCCCTCAGCGCCAGGGGGCACGAGTGCGCCGTCACCGCCCCGGACCGGGAGCGGAGCAGCGTGGGCCACTCCATCACCCTTACCCGGCCCCTGCGGCTGTGGGAGGCGCCCCCCGGGCCCTACCCGCCGGAATGCACTGTCTACGCTTGCGACGGAACCCCATCCGACTGTGTAGTGCTGGGCATTGAAGAAATTATGCCCGATCCCTGCCTGGTGGTATCGGGGATTAACAGGGGTCCGAACCTGGGGGACGACCTCACCTACTCCGGAACTGTCTCCGCTGCCATGGAGGGCGTTATTCTGGGACGTAGTTCCCTTGCCCTCTCCCTTAACTGCGGCGAGGACGACGGTGAACACCACTACGAAACGGCCTCGTCGGTGGCGGCTTCGATGGTGGACTTCCTTGAGGCAAACCCCCTGAAACCGGGGGTGCTGCTGAATATCAACGTGCCCAACGTGCCCCTTTCGCTCCTGCGGGGGGTCAGGGTCACCAGAAAGGGAGTCCGGCTCTACGAGGGCAAGGTAACCCGTTTCACCGACCCCGGCGGCCGGGTTTACTACTGGGTGGCGGGCCGGCCGGAGGACCAGCTTGAGGAGGGAAGCGACGTGTGGGCGGCGGCAAACGGCTACGTGTCAATAACGCCGGTTCACATGGACATGACCCACTTCCCGTCCATCGAGGAGCTGACTGCGGACGGGGCAGAAAAAATAAACTTTAAGTAAATAAATGCTCATCACTTGACATTTGTTCACTCTCTTGTATAATTTCCTTTGCCGGGGGAGAGCCTCTTCCCCGGCCGGGTGATTTAAAACGCGCCCGCCCCTTCTGGGGTGGGTTATTTTATTAGCTTTCCGGAGGGATGGACGTGTCAAAAAAAGGCAAAGCGGTGCTGGCTTACAGCGGGGGGCTGGATACTTCCGTAGCGGTGGCGTGGCTGACGGAGCAGGGGTACGACGTAATCACCATGACTGCGGACGTAGGCCAGCAGGCGGTGGACCTGGAGGGGGCCAAGAGCAAGGCCTTAAGGAGCGGCGCGGTAAAGGCCTACGTGCTGGACCTTAAAAAGGAGTTTGTGGAGAAGTTCGTGTGGCCCTCCCTTAAGGCCAACGGCATGTACCAGAGTACTTACCCGCTGAACTCGGCCCTTTCAAGGCCCCTGATCGCCGAGGTTATGGTGGAGATAGCCAAAAAAGAGGGGGCCGTCGCCATTGCCCACGGCTGCACCGGAAAGGGGCAGGACCAGGTCCGTATTGAGGTGTGCGCCAACGCTCTTAACCCCGACCTTCAGGTGCTGGCCCCAGTCCGGGACTGGCAGTTCAGCCGGGAGGCGGAGATAGAGTACGCCCACAAGCACGGCATCCCCGTGTCCGCCACGGTGGAGTCGCCCTACAGCATCGACGACAACATCTGGGGCAGGTCCATCGAGTGCGGCATCCTGGAGGACCCGTGGCAGGAGCCCCCCTCCGACGCCTATACCCTCACCGAAGACCCCTGGAAGGCCCCCGACGATAAGGAGTACATCGAGATCACCTTCGAAAAGGGGATACCGGTGGCAGTGGACGGCAAAAAGATGGGCGGACCGACGCTGATAAACACTCTTAACCTTATGGCCGGCCGCCACGGCGTGGGAAGGATAGACATGCTGGAGGACAGGCTGGTGGGCTTCAAAAGCAGGGAGGTCTACGAGTGCCCCGGCGCCATAACCCTTATAAATGCCCACAGGGCCCTGGAGACCCTTACCCTGGACAAGAGGGTAATTGCCGCCAAGAAGGAGCTGGAGATTAAGTTCGGCGAGCTGGCCTACGAGGGTTACTGGTTCTCCCCCCTCAAGGACGCCATTGACGCCTTTATTAATACTACCCAGGAGTATGTTTCGGGAGTGGTCAAGGTGATGCTCTACAAGGGGCAGGCTATAGTCAGGGGCATGAAGGCCGCCGGTTCAATCTACAGCCACAACCTGGCCACCTACTCCGAGGGGGACGCCTTCGACCACCAGGCAGCCGTGGGCTTCATCAAGATCTGGGGGCTGCCCATCAAGACCTGGAGGCAGGTGCACGAGTCAAAAGAGGCAATTAAAATCCCCGCCCAGTAGGGGAAATAAAAAGCGAGGGGCGCCCGCCGGGGGCGCCCCGTTTACCGGAAGGCGTCCTCCGGCGGCAGAGGCAGGCCGTCCAGGTCCTCCCTTGCCGCCCTTACTGCGCAGGCTTCTTTTTTGTTCCACTCCTCCAGCTTTTCAGTCAGGTCGTCCCTGGCCAGCGCCAGGATTCTGACTGCAAATAGCGCTGCGTTCTTTGCGCCGTCGATGCCCATGGAGGCCACGGGAACGCCGGGGGGCATCTGGGCCACCGAAAGCAGGGCGTCCATCCCTCCAAGGGAGCCGGCGTTTACCGGTATGCCTATCACCGGCAAAGAGGTATGGGCCGCTACCACTCCCGGCAGGGCCGCCGAAAGGCCCGCCGCAGCCGCCAGAACCTTGACGCCCCGCGCGCGGGCGCCCGCCGCGTACCGGGCCGCGTCATCGGGGGTCCTGTGGGCGGACGCCACCGTTATCTCCCACGTAACGCCGAAATAATCAAAGACCTCTTTGACTTTTTTAACCAGGGGCAGGTCCGATTTCGACCCCATGACTATGCCCACTTCAGGGGCTTTCCCGACTGTTTTTACCATTCTTGTTCGCTCCCTTTCAGAAAGGCCTTGCGGCCGATGTCCTTTCTGTAGTGCGCGCCTTCAAAGGAGATGGCCGACGCGCCCCGGTAGGCAGTTTTTATCGCTTCTTCCAAAGTGTCGCCGAGGCCCACTGCGCTCAGGACCCTTCCCCCTGCGGTAACGATGTTTCCGTACCCGTCCCGGGCCGTCCCCCCGTGAAAGACTAAAAAGTTGCCGTCGCCGGGCAGCCCCTCCGGGTCCAGGCCGGTGATTAATTTCCCCTTCTCAAAGGGTCCGGGATAGCCCTTTGACGCAAGTACCACGTTGGCGGCCCACCGTGCGGGTTCCGTCCACGGTACTTCCGACAGCCTGCCTTCGCAGCAGGCCAGGAGCAGGCGGCCGAAATCAGTCTCAAGCAGAGGGATTACGACCTGGGCCTCAGGGTCGCCGAAGCGGACGTTGTACTCTATCACCCTCGGTTCGCCGTCGGGCCCTATCATGAGTCCCGCGTACAGGACGCCGCAGTAGGGGGTGTTTTCAGCCCTCAGCCCTGCCAGGGTGGGCTCTATGATTTTGTTTTTTATTTTCTCCATAAGAGACGGGTCTGCCCACGGCGCCGGGGCGTAGGCCCCCATCCCCCCGGTGTTGGGGCCTTCGTCGCCGTCGAAAATCCGTTTGTGGTCCTGGCTCGGGGGGAGGATTCTGTAAGATGCGCCGTCGGTCACTGCCAGAACGGTTAACTCCTGGCCCAAGAGACCGTCTTCGACAATGACGCGCCTTCCCGACTCGCCGAACAGCCCTTCCTCAATCATGGCCCGGGCGGCGGACAGGGCCTCTTCCGCCCCCTTTGCCACCACCACGCCCTTGCCCGCCGCCAGGCCGTCGGCCTTGACAATGTACGGGGCGGATCTTTTATTAATTGCGGCCTCCGCCTCTTCGAAGGTGGAGCAGAGGTCCCAGGGGGCGGTGGGGATGCCGTGCCTGTCCATGAACCGCTTTGCGTGGACCTTGCTGGCCTCAAGCATGGCGCCGGCCTTACCCGGGCCGAAGACCATGACCCCCTCCGCCCTAAGGACGTCGGCAAGGCCTTCGGCAAGAGGGGCCTCCGGACCCACCACGGCAAGGTCGATATCATGCTCTTTTACAATGGGCAGTATGGACTCCGCGTCAAGGCCGTTTACCGGGTGAAGCCGCGCCGCTTTCTCCATTCCGGGGTTTCCCGGCGCTGCGTGAACCGACCCTGCAATTTCAGACTTTGAAAGGGCGTGAACTAGAGCGTGCTCCCTGCCGCCGCCCCCTATTACAAGAAAATTTATCATGGCCCTAGTGCCGGAAGGTCCGGTTTCCGCTTATGAACATGGAGATTCCCAGTCTTTCCGCCGCAGCAAAGACCTCTGCGTCCTTCTGGGACCCTCCGGGCTGTATGATGGCCGCCACGCCGACCCTAGCCGCAGCCTCCACCCCGTCCGGGAAGGGGAAGAAGGCGTCGGAGCCCAGTACCGCGCCCCTTGCCTTTTCGCCCGCCTGGGATGCGGCAAACTCCACTGCGTGGAGCCTGCTGCAAAACCCCCGCCCGATACCAACCGCCTCCAGGTCCCTGACAATGGAGATGGCATTGCTCTTGGAGAGGGCCGCAGCCTTCCAGGCAAGTAAAAGGTCGTCCCAAAGGTCGGGCCTGGGCCTGCCAACCCACTCCCCGTCACTTTCGGAGGGCAGGGGAGGTAGTTCGTCCTCCTGCACAAGGATTCCGCTCCAGGTGCCGGTGAACTGGAAGGGAGACGCCCTGCCCCCCTTCCACCGGAGCAGCCTTATGTTTGGCCTGTTCTCCCGCAGGAAGATGGCGGCGTCTTCATCAATTTCGGGCGCTACCACCGCCTCGGTGAAGAGCTTGGAAATTGCCAGGGCTGTCTCCATGTCCAGCCTTTTCGAAAGACCCGCAACGCCGCCGAAGGCAGAGACCGGGTCGCAGGCCACCGCTTTTTCGTAGGCCTCGGCCTGGGTTTTTCCGCAGGCCATGCCGGAGGGTGTGGCGTGTTTAATTACTACCGCGCCGCAGCTCCCCGCCAGCAGCGAGCAGCCCCTCATGGCGCAGTCGGCGTCAAGCAGGTTATTGTAGGAGAGGGGCTTGCCTGACGCCTGCTCCCAGGGGGTCTTCGCCAGGGGAGGCAGGTATAGCGCGGCCTGCTGGTGGGGATTCTCCCCGTACCGCAGCTCCTGTACTTTGCCGAGGCCCAGGGGGAGTTTTTCAGGTAAAGGAAGGGTTTTTCTGCCCGTAGCGGCCCCCAGGCCGTCCACGATGGCGGCGTCATAGGAGGCGGTCTCGCTGAAGGCCTTGAGGGCAAGGCGCTCCCTTGTTTCAATGGGGACGTCCCCCTTCGTTTTAAGCTCCTTCGCTGCCTCGCCGTAGTCTCCCGGGTCGGCGAGGATTATAACGTGGCGGTAGTTCTTGGCGGCAGCCCTGAGGAGGTAGACGCCGCCGATATCAATGTTTTCAATCAGGTCATCAAGGCCGGAGGACTTTTTGGCGGTCTCCTCAAAGGGGTAGAGGTTGCAGACTACCATGTCCAGGAGGGGGATTTCGAACTTTTCTGCGTCCGCCATGTCGCCGGGGGTGTCCCTCCTGGCCAGGATTCCGCCGAAGACCAGGGGGTGGAGGGTCTTTACCCGCCCCCCCAGGATATGGGGGTAGCCCGTAAGGTCCGAGACCTCCGTAACGGACAGCCCCGCCTGCCTCAGGCGGTCCGCCGTGCCGGAGCTGGAGAGGAGCTCCCAGCCCATGGAGGCCAGCTCCGAGGCCAGCTCCACAATGCTCGTCTTGTCGTAGACGGACAGAAGCGCTCTCTTTATTTTCATGGTTTTGTCTCCTTTCACCGGCGGGGGGAGAATAGGGCGGCCAGG
>JAAYQT010000111.1 GCA_012519165.1 Synergistaceae bacterium | reverse complement strand
GAGGACAGGCCTCTGCTGGGGATGACCATGTTCGGGGTAACCACTCCCTGCGTGGACATGGTGCGCCACATGTTCGAGCGCGATTACGACTGCCTTGTCTTCCACGCCACCGGGACTGGGGGCCAGTCCTTCGAAAAGCTGGTGGACTCGGGCATGATGAAGGCCGTGCTGGACATTACCACCACCGAGGTGTGCGACTACTTCATGGGCGGCGTTCTTTCCGCCGGGGAGGGGCGCCTGGACGCCTTCATAACTTCGGGCATTCCCTATGTGGGTTCAGTAGGGGCCCTGGACATGGTTAACTTCGGCGCCATGGACACGGTGCCGGAGAAGTTTAAGGACAGAAACCTCTACGTCCACAACCCCCAGGTTACCCTGATGCGCACCACGCCCGAGGAAAACGCGCGCATGGGCGAGTGGATCGCCGAAAAGCTCAACAGGATGCCAGGGCCGGTGCGGTTCCTCCTGCCCCTGGGAGGGGTGTCCATGATCGACGCGCCGGGGCAGGCCTTCTACTGGCCCGAGGCGGACGAGGCCCTGTTTGGGGCAATTGAGAAGACCTTCAGGCAGGACGGCAACCACAGGCTTCTGAAGCTGCCCCATAACGTCAACGACCCGGAGTTTGCCAAGGCGCTGGCCGACAGCTTCAGGGAGCTGCACCCGTAACAACGAAAGGGAGGGATTGAAAAAATGAAAAGACATAACCGTTCGGAACTCATGGCCCGCTTCCGCGACATGGCAAAGAGGCGGGAGCCCATCATCGGCGGCGGCGCCGGCACGGGGATATCGGCCAAGTGGGAGGAGGCGGGGGGTATTGACCTCATCGTCATCTACAACTCCGGCCGCTACCGCATGGCGGGCAGGGGGTCGCTCGCCGGGCTGCTTGCCTACGGAAACGCCAACGAAATTGTGAAGGAGATGGCCTTCGAGGTGCTGCCCGTGGTAAAAAATACGCCTGTTCTGGCGGGTATTAACGGCACAGACCCCTTCGTTATCTGGGACAGGTACTTTGACGAACTCATCTCCCTGGGCTTTGCCGGGGTGCAGAACTTTCCCACTGTAGGGCTCATCGACGGGGTATTCCGGGCAAACCTGGAGGAGACGGGCATGGGCTACGGCCTGGAGGTGGACGCAATCCGGGCGGCCCATGAGAGGGACCTGCTCACCACCCCCTACGTTTTCAGCGAGGAGGATGCGGTGGCAATGGCTGAAGCGGGGGCAGACATCCTGGTCTGCCACATGGGGCTTACCACCAAGGGCTCAATCGGGGCGAAGACCGCCAAGACCCTGGAGGAGTGCGCCGAACTCATCGACCGGTGGGCGGAGGCGGCCCAAAAAGTGCGGGACGACGTGATAGTGCTGTGCCACGGCGGGCCCATTGCCATGCCCGACGACGCCTCCTACATCCTGAAAAACTGCCGCCACGTCCACGGCTTCTACGGCGCCAGCTCCATGGAGCGCCTGCCGGCGGAGACGGCCATAAAGGCCCAGACCGAGGCCTTCAAGAAGATCACATTTTAAAAAATCAGCCTGAAACAAAAAACACGGGAGGGACTACTATGCCTAGAGTGTACTACAGCACCGTTATTTCAGCGCCCATAGAGGAAGTCTGGAAATACGTGAGGGACTTCAACAGCCTGCCCAAGTGGCATCCGGGCATAAAGGCAAGCGAAATTGAGGGAGGGTGCGGCCCGGACTGCAACATCTGCCCGGGAATTGTGCGCCACTTCCAGCTTGCCGACGGCTCGTGGATGAGGGAACAGCTTATTTCCTTCTCCGAGGCCGACTACACCGTTACCTACACCATAACCGAGTCGGCCATGAAGCTGAAAAACTACGTGGCCTCCCTGAGCCTTGCGCCGATTGTGGCCACCGACGAGACCTTCGCCGAGTGGGAGGCCGTCTTTGACTCAACGGACCTGGCTACGGAGGAAGAGACCGCAGACGCGGTATTCGAAGTATTCAGTTCGGGACTCGAAAACCTAGACGAATTGCTCTTTGAGGAGCTGGCTCTGCTCTCCTGCATCGAGTGCGCCGAGCAGGAGGAGTGCGAGGAAACCCGCTGCGTGGAGGAATAAGCCTCGGCCGCAAAATTTAAGGGGGAGGCCTGGCCTTCCCCCTTTCGTCTAGGGTTTCCTTTGCTCGAAAAACTGAACGTTAAGGCCGCCCGGATCCTTCACGAAGAAGAACTTGTGGTTCGGCGACTCAAAGGGGCCGCTGTGGATGGCTATGTTCTTTTCCTTTAAAAACTCCATCATGGCGTCGGCCGATTCAACCTCGAAGCCGATGGCTATGTTCCCGGCGAAGGGTTCATCCCCTGTTCTCTCGCCTGAAATAAGCTCCACCTTGGTCTCGCCCTGCCCGCCGAAACCCAGAAAGGCTATCTCCACTCCGGGCCTGGCCACAAACCGCCGCAGAACCTTCAGCCCCACGATATCCGTATAAAACGCCGCCGACTCGTCAAGATCCTTTACGTGAATTGTGGTCCACAGAAACTTCATGATAATCCTCCTCCTCGTTTCATACTTTTTTTGTTTTACTCCCCCGCCCGTAAATCCGCCCCATGTCGGGCAGCTCTGTGCAGTAGTAGTGAACCCAGATGTAAACGTGGTTGAAGGCCGCCGCCGCAAGGGCCGCCGTGGAGCCTCGCCACAGGGCCGCCGACCACAAAATTAAAAAGCCGTAGAGGTACATGGCGTTGGGGCTGTACTTAAAAATCCCCTCCATCACCAGGGGAGCGCCCCGGCACTCCTCGTAGAAGTGGTCTGCTCCCAGGGCCCTGGCGATGGGGAAGTGCCGGGCCGTGGACCAGGCTGTGTAAATAAAGGGCGGCAGAAGGACGGCGGCCAGGATTTTAAGAGCCGAAGGCGGCAGGGGAAGGGTTCCGCTGTTTGACGCAGCCAGAAAGAAGACTGCGGCAAACCTTAGAAGGCCGATAAGTGCAAAAGGGACGGCGTAGACAAAGAAGGCCCGACGGCCGAAGAGCCTGGTGAAAAGTCGCCCGTGCAGCTCAGCCCGCCAGCAAAACCACACATAGACCTGGTGGGCGACCGCCGACCAGACGGCAACCCAAAGCCAGACCGGGGTGGTAACGCCCCACAGAGAACCCTGGCTGACCGGCTCCGCCAGGGCCGCAAGCCAAAGCAACCCCAGAAGAAGGATTAATAAGACGAAGTGAAGGGCCTGTCCCTCAAAAAACAGCCTGCGGTTCATATTTTGCGTCCCCTTCATTATTAAGGCAGAACGTTGTGCGGGTCAAAAAGCGGAACCGAGCAGTGTTTTGCAGCTTTAATCAAGGATTCGTCCATGGTTGCTATGGAAATACCAAATCTCATGGCCAGGTCAAGGTAGGATGCATCATAGGAAGAAAGCCCCCTATCCCGGGCCAACGCAAATATCTCCGTCAGCGCCCGGCACGGGGGCTCCTGCTCAACCTT
>JAAYQT010000110.1 GCA_012519165.1 Synergistaceae bacterium | reverse complement strand
CCTCAGGGGGCAGCACCACCGAGGCCGAAATGCGGAAAAAAATGGTCAGAAAAAAGGAGCTCACCAGGAGCAGAAAGAGGGGGAAAGACTTATCTGCGATAAGTACTCGTACCGGCGTTTTTTTAGGGGAAGGCACTGGAGACTCTCCTTTAGGCATTATATTTTGAGTACAGCATACCACAGCCGGGCTCCTGCTAGTAAAGGGATTGAGGGCAAGTTTTTGTGTTAAGGAGTGGTAAGATAAAATGCAAGAAAGTTTAGCGTTGCCGTCCTGTCTTTGTAATAATGAAAAGCCTGCGCGGAAAGGAGATATAAATCATGAAATACCTCGCCTACATTGCGGCAGGCTACGCGGCCCTGGTGGCGGCCGCCTTCTTTATGGCAGACTCCCTTACCTTTTACCCCCGGCGGGATCTTGTAGCCACCCCCTCCGAGCGGGGCCTGGAGTGGGTGGACGTCTCATTTAAGGCCGGCGACGGAACTTCACTCCACGGATGGTTCGTCCCCGGGACGGGGCGGGGTACCCTCCTCTTCTGCCACGGAAACGCGGGCAATATCTCCCACCGGCTCGACTCCCTGGAGATCTTCCACAGGCTCGGGCTTTCCGTCTTTATCTTCGACTACCGCGGCTACGGCAAAAGCGAGGGCAAGCCCACCGAGGCCGGGGTCTACAGCGACGCCGAGGGGGCCTGGCGTTACCTTACGGAAGAGAGGGGAGTGCGACCTGAGGAAATTGTGATTTTCGGCCGTTCCCTGGGGGGCGCTGTGGCGGCGTGGGCGGCGGAGAGGTACAGGCCGGCAGGGGCGATTCTTGAGTCCACCTTCACATCCCTGGCTGAGGCGGGAAAACGGCATTTCTTCTTTCTACCCGTGGGGCTCATAGTGGGAGACTCCTTCAACACTCTCGGCAGGATCGGGAATATAAATTGCCCCGTGCTGCTCGCCTCAAGCCCCGACGACGAGATAGTACCCGGCGGCCACGGCCGAATTCTTTACGAGGCGGCCCGGGAGCCCAGGCAATTTCTGCCCCTCAGGGGGGACCACAACTGGGGCTTTCTCTACACGGGCAAGGCCTACATAGAAGGACTGGACGCCTTTTTATCCGGTATTTTTGGTGACCGGCAGGGGGAAAATGAAGTAAAATAGCGGTCGATCCCAGCTGAATAAGGAGATGTTTTAATGGACATTATCGATTCGCTATTAAAGAACCACCTGTTCCTTATGAGCCTCACCGTGGGGCTCGGTATTCTGGTCGGCAGAATAACCGTTCGGGGAATTAACTTCGGCATCTCCGGCGCCCTCTTCGTGGGTCTGTTCATCGGCGCTTTCGGCTACACGGTCCCTAACGATTACTTTACGTGGAACCTCATGTTCTTCGTAGTGGCGGTAGGCCTCCTTGCGGCGGAGGACACGGCAAGGGTGATTAAACGCTATGGCGTAAAATTCGTGATTCTTTCCGTAGCGGTAACGGGGGCGGGGGCCCTGACTACTTACCTCCTGGCCCGGCTTTTCTCCGGCTCCGCCTCCCCCCACCTCATTGCGGGAACCTACACGGGGGCTCTCACCAGCTCTCCGGGCCTGGGCGCCGCCCTTGAGGCCACCGGAGGCAACCCCGACGTGACCATAGGCTACTCGGTTGCCTACCCCTTCGGCGTAATGGCGGTGGTGCTCTTCGTGCAGCTTATCCCGGCCATATTCAGGATCGACGTGGCTAAAGAGAAGGAAAAACTCGCCCTGGAGAAGGCTTCTGCGGCCCCCTCCGATCCTTCAGCGGCACGGATCGAAGAAGGCCGGCCGACCGACAGGGCCTTTTCCCTCTTTTCCTTTGTTTTCTGCATCATAGGGGGAAGTCTGTTGGGCAGAGTCTCCGTCCCCCTGGGCGGCCTGGGCTCCATCTCACTGGGAACGACGGGAGGCGCCCTGCTCTTTGCCCTGGCGGCGGGGAGCTTCGAGCGGATCGGCCCCTTCCCCATGAAAATGGATAAAAAGGTGCTTTCGGCCATAAGGGCCGTCTCCCTGGGGTTCTTTCTGGCCATTGTGGGGCTCAATGCGGGGGGAGGCGTGGTGAAGGCCTTTATGGAGCACGGGATGCTCCTGATCGCCGTGGGCATAGGGTCTGCCCTGGCTGCGGAGATGACGGGCTTTGTGCTGGGCTACTACGTCTGGAAGATAAACTGGATAATTCTGGCCGGGGCCATCTGCGGGGCCATGACCAGTACCCCCGGCCTGGGCGCCGCCATCGACGCCACGGGCACCGACGAGGTAAGCGCCGGCTACGGGGCGGCCTACCCCCCCGCCATTGTCTG
>JAAYQT010000109.1 GCA_012519165.1 Synergistaceae bacterium | reverse complement strand
GACATGCAGGGGGGCACCTTCACTATAACAAACCTGGGCATGTTCGGGACCAAGAGTTTCGCACCCATCGTGAACCCGCCGGAGGCCTGCATCCTGGGCCTGGGCGCAGTGGAGGACAGGGCCGTGGCAAGGGACGGCTCGATTACGGTACGGCCAATGTCCACCATCACTCTGGCGGCGGATCACAGGATCCTGGACGGGGCGGAGGCGGCAAAGTTCCTGGCTAAAATCCGGGAGCTTATTGAAAACCCCTGGCTTCTGCTGCTGTAGAAAACTTTTGTCAGGCCGGTGAGGATCGTACTCGCCGGCCTTTTTTTAAACAAACGGGAGGATTGAGATAATGGCTCCGGCATCTTTCGGCGTTCACCCGGGGCGGGTGACGGTAATCGGAGGCGGCCCCGGCGGGTATGTGGCGGCAATCAGGGCGGCCCAGCTTGGCGGCGAGGTCACCCTTGTCAATAAGGGCCCCCTGGGCGGGGTATGCCTTAACGCAGGCTGCATCCCCACCAAGGTTCTGCTTCACACGGCAAAGGCCTTTGAGACAGCCAGGGACGGCCTTGCAATAGGCTTAAGGGCTGAAAACGTATCGGTGGACTGGGCCGCCCTTATGGAAAGAAAACGGGCGGCGGTCGATACCCTGGTAGGGGGCGTGGAGACTCTCATGGCCACCAATGGCGTTACGGTTCTCCGGGGAGAGGGAAGGCTTCTGTCCCCGAGGGAAGTCGCTGTGAAAAGTGAGGACGGCGGCTCCAGGGCGGTGCAGGCCGACGCAGTGATTATTGCCACCGGCTCCGAGCCGGTGATCCCTCCCGTACCGGGCTTCGACCTGAAAGGGGTTATAACAAGCACGGAGGCTCTGTCCCTCGAAGGCCTGCCGACGTCGGCGGTCATAGTGGGGGGCGGCGTCATAGGCATGGAGTTCGCCGGCCTCTTCTCCTCCCTGGGCGTAAAGGTTACGGTGGTGGAGATGCTCCCCGAGATCTTGCCCATGTTCGATGGCGAGATCGTCTCCGTCTTGAGGGGCGTCCTTGAGAGAAAGGGCGTGACCTTCCACACTTCATCAAAGGTGACGTCGGTGGAGAGGTCGGGTGGGGCCCTTCTGGTTTCGGCGGATACCCCCGGCGGACCGGTCGTCCTTGAAGGGGAGAAAGTCCTGCTCTCGGTGGGCAGGCGTCCCGTCACGGTTGGTCTGGGCCTGGAGGAGGTGGGGGTGAAGGTGGAGCGGGGCCGCATCAGGACGGATAAAAAGATGGAGACCTCCGCAAGGGGCGTATATGCCGTAGGCGACTGTACGTCGCCCATCATGCTGGCCCACGTTGCCTCCCGGGAGGGGGAGATAGCGGCGGAGAACGCCCTGGGAGGCGCCGCCCAGATGGAATATAAGACAGTCCCCAGCGCAGTCTATACATCGCCCGAGATAGCCTCCGTCGGCCTTTCGGAGAAGGAGGCCCTGGAGAAGGGCCACAGGGTGAAAATCGGCCGCTTCCCCCTCATGGCCAACGGAAAGAGCATTATCCTGGGGGAGTCGGAGGGGCTGGTAAAGTTCGTGGTGGACGAAGAGTACGACGAAATCTTGGGGATGCACATGGCGGGCCCCGGCGCCACCGAGCTCATCGCCGAAGGAGCCCTGGCCCTTAGGTTAGAAGCCACAGTGGACGAAATT
>JAAYQT010000108.1 GCA_012519165.1 Synergistaceae bacterium | reverse complement strand
TTTATTAAACACACGGACAAAGACGTTCTTTCCGCCGATAGGACGGATACGTCCAGGATTTCAGATCTGGAAATACCGTCCCTCTACTGGGGCAGAGACGGGTTTGTGGCCGAAGCCCCGGCGGGGGAGCTTTCAAGGGCCGGGGTTACGGGGCTTTTCCCGGAAAAGGACGTGGTAATAATTGAAGGAGCCAAAGACATACCTTTACCGCGGATATGGGTAGGTACTCCCGGCAGCCTTCCCCCCGGGATAAGGGGGGTTTTTGCCTTTTACGACCGCTCCGGCGCCACCGGGGACGGGGAGAGGGTTTTTTCGCCGGGGCAGGAAGCGGAGCTGGCGGCAAGGATAGTAAGGTTTCATGAAAGGATAGCTGATAACCAGCCGGCGACCCTTGTGGTCGAAGGGGAGAAGGTACCCCTGAAAGGCTTCGTGTCGGGGATGATCGCCGGGTGTATCGGGGGTCTGATTCTGCCCCTGAAGAGGGTTGACTCGCTTAAAAAGGGGGCGGCAATCTATCTGAAACGACGGAAATGACGTCTGTTTTGACAATCAAGGCTTGTTTTTTGACTTTTGGCTCCCTATAATTGTGGCGTGCCGGGCTTTGTCCGTCCCGATACGGGGTGCGGGCTCTGCCCTCATTATGATGAGGAGGTAGTGGAAATGGTCTTTTTGCTGTTGCTGCTCGTGGGCGTTACGGGGATAGCGGCCCTTGCCTATGCTTTTATTACCTACAGCCGCATTGATATGTTCAGGGTGGAAAACGAAAGGGTGGCGGAGCTTTCGGAAATTATTCACAAGGGCGCCATGGCTTTTTTGTACAGGGAGTACAAGTGGCTTCTTCCCTTCCTGCTGGTTGTGGGAGCCGCCCTCTGGATCTGGATCGGCGGCGCGGCGTGTTTTTCCTTCATCGTAGGCGGCCTTTGCAGCGCGGCGGCGGGCTATGCGGGCATGGTAGTGGCAACCAGGTCCAACGGCAGAACGGCCTTTGCGGCCACCAGGGGCATGAACGAAGCCCTTACCATGGCCTTCCGGGGCGGCGCGGTTATGGGCATGTCCGTGGTTGGAATAGGGGTTTTGGGCATCCTGGTGTGCTACGCCTTTTTTGAGGACCCCAACCTCATCACTAGCTTCGGCATGGGCGCCAGTTCCATAGCCCTCTTCGCAAGAGTGGGCGGAGGCATTTACACCAAGGCGGCCGACGTGGGCGCCGACCTGGTGGGCAAGGTTGAGGCTGGAATCCCTGAGGACGACCCCCGCAACCCGGCGGTTATCGCCGACAACGTGGGCGATAACGTGGGAGATATCGCGGGCATGGGCGCGGACCTCTTCGAATCCTATGTAAACTCCATTATTGCGGCCATGGCCATCGGCTTAACGGCCTACGGCGTTATGGGAGTGACCTACCCCCTGGTTCTTGCAGGGCTCGGCGTAGTTGCCGCCCTGGTGGGGACTTTCTTTGTCAAGGTGAACGACGACGGCGATGCGGCGGCGGCCCTCCGCAAGGGTACTTTCGTTACCGGCGGGGTTATGATTGCCGGCGCTTTCCTGCTGACAGTCGCCATGTTCAGGGAGTTCGCCCTCTTCTGGTCGGTGCTTTCGGGAGTGGCGGTGGGGGTGCTGATCGGCTTTGTTACCGAGCTTTACACCTCCGGCGATTTTGCGGCGGTCAAGCACGTGGCCGAGTCGTCCAAGACGGGCTCCGCTACCGTTATTCTCTCCGGTATGGCGGTGGGCATGAAGTCCACGGTTATGCCGGTGGTGCTTATCTGCGCCGCTACCCTTATAAGCTACTACTTCAGCGGCCTCTACGGAATAGCCTGCGCTGCGGTGGGAATGCTCTCCATTACCGGAATGGCCCTCAGCGTTGACGCCTACGGCCCCATAGCCGACAATGCGGGAGGCATTGCCCAGATGAGCAAGCTCCCCGGAGAGGTGCGGGCAATTACCGATAAGCTGGACGCCATCGGAAACACCACGGCAGCCATGGGCAAAGGCCTTGCCATAGGCTCGGCGGCGCTTACCGCCCTGGCTCTGTTTGCCGCTTACGCCCACGCGGTTAAACTGTCGGTTATCGACCTTAATAACCCCAAGGTCATGACGGGGCTTTTCCTGGGCGGCATGCTGCCCTTCCTCTTCAGCTCCATGTCCATCCAGGCCGTGAGCCGGGCCGCCGAGGCCATGATCGACGAGGTTCGCCGCCAGTTCAAGGAGATCCCCGGCATTATGGAGGGAACGGGCAGGCCCGAGTATGAGAAGTGCGTGGATATTTCCACTGCCGCAGCCCTTAAAGAGATGGTCATCCCCGGACTGCTGGCGGTTCTTTCCCCTGTGGTAGTAGGCGTGTTCCTCGGACCCGAGGCTCTGGGCGGCCTTCTCGGCGGCTCCATTGTCACCGGTGTTATGCTGGCCCTTTTTATGTCCAACTCCGGCGGCGCATGGGATAACGCCAAGAAGTACATTGAAGAGGGCAACTTCGGCGGCAAGGGTACTCCCGAGCACGCAGCCGCAGTGGTGGGCGACACGGTGGGCGACCCCTTCAAGGACACTGCGGGACCCAGCCTTAACATCCTCATCAAGCTTATGTCGGTGGTAGCCCTGGTTCTTGCGCCTCTTTTCATTTAAGACGCACCGGAAATTTTTTAGAGGTTAGAATATAGGGGGGAGGGGAGACCTTCCCCCTGAACTTTTGCGAAGGGGGGCGGGGCGGGTTGAGCGACGACGTTCGCCAGGTGAAGGACAGGCTGGATATTGTTGAAGTTATCGGCGACCACGTGCGGCTG
>JAAYQT010000107.1 GCA_012519165.1 Synergistaceae bacterium | reverse complement strand
CTTCCTTGTTCCCCACAAGTCGGCGCTTTTCAATGCGGCCAAATGTTCCTATGTAAATGCCGTGCTCCGCAGCAAAGTCCTTCTGACTTGTGCCCCGCTTCAGCCTTTCCAGGACAATGAGAGTAGCCCCTTTATCCACGTTGACACCCCCCTTCGCAGTGGTATTATTAACTGTAAGCATTATATCATGGGGTCTTTAGTGTGGGCAACTAATGTTAATAAGGTCTGCAAGGGCCTTTTCAGGGATAGTCAAAACAGCTTGTGGCAGGCAAAAAGTAAGCCTCTAATTTGCCCCTGGCCTTCAGAAAAAAGACACAAAAAAGGCCTCCCCTGTGTAAGGGGGAAGCCTCGAAATGTAAGCCCCTAAAAAAGCGGTCCAGTGTGCCTAAAAAGGAACTTGAAAATCAAAAAGCCGGTGTTTGCAAGGGTTTACGGCCTATACCGCCCCCCACTGGATTTGAAGTCCAGGGCGCCCACCAGGACACATTCGCCTCCGCTACTTCGAGTTATATTAAGCTATTCTATTACGGAGGTCAAGCCGTAAAGGGGTATAGTATAGCCCTTCCGGAGCCGTTTAAACGGGCTAACGGAAGGGTATGGTCGGTGTTGCGGCCTTCTGTCAAAACCTCGTCATTTAGCAGTAAACCAGATCATATCGTGGTCAACCCTAATCTCGGTCACCCGGGGGGAGGCATAGAAATTACTGAAGTTAAGCCCGGGCGCGGCCTTGGCCACGGCCCGCCCCACGTCTACGGCGGAGACGAAGGGATTGTCGTTAGTTGAGGAGTCAAACTTAAGGGTTCCCGCGCCGCCTGTGATCACGTACTGGCCCGAAAGGCGGATCAGGGCGTGCATCCGCAGGGTTGCCTTTCTTTTGTAAACGCCAAGCAAAGTTACCCTGCCGCCCTTAAGTTCCAGGGTTTTAACTTCGTACCTTGGCATATTTTTTTTGAGAGCCTCCAGGAAATCTTTTTTCAGCGCCGTGCCTGAAAGCTTCGCGCCGCCGTAGGAGTGGATTTTTACTTCCTCCCCCTTCCTTGTAAAAAGGACGTCGGATAACGTTAACAGAAGCCTGTCATAGACTGCGCCCGCTACTGTCGCCCTCTCGATGCAAACGGTCAGGCCCGGGATTGATCCCCTTCGGAGCTCCTCGTCGGAGGCAGAAACAACGGCAAGGACTGATTCAGCCTTAATTTTTTCGGAGAAATACCTGCTGAAAAGGTCCTCCAGCGATTCGTCGGCCCAAACTACCGACGGAAACAGGACCAGAAATATAAAAACTGACACTCGCCGCCACGTTTTCATGCTTAATCCCCCCCGTTGCGGGTATAGTCCATGCTCATATTTCGGACCAGTCAAAGGAGATTATTTTCTCCTGGTCCGACTCTATCTTAATTTCAAAAAGAGGGGAAGCTTCGTCGAAAACTCTTGGCGCCAACAGCCTGTAAAAGGGGTTAATCTCCGGCAAAGTCATGCTCTCTTCCCGGCCGTACCAGAAGGACTCTCCTTCCTCGCTTGATTTAAGTTCCCCTTCAAAACTATCAGATGAAAAGTAGTAACCGGTTGCCTCTTCCCCGCCCGAGACTATATGGGCCAGGCCCCTCAGCCGAAGGGAGAGCAGCCGGTAGCCCGTCTCCTCTTCCATCTCCCTGATGCAGGCTTCCCCCGCGGTCTCTCCCCACTCTTTTTTACCGCCTGGCGATGTGACCGAGCCGTTCCAGGGGGCCTTCATTCTTCTGTGAAGAAGAACCTCCCCCTCCCTTAACAGAAAGCAAAATACTATGGGCAGGGGGTGGGATTGCGTATTTGTCACGGCAGTACACCTCCTAGAATTCAACCTTTGCCAGGGCCGTTTTTTCAAGGAGATCCGCCAGGTTTTTGGTGAAAATGGGCTCGGGGTTTACCTGTTGGCCGGAAAGGCATAGGCCGAAGTGAAGGTGGGGACCCGTGACCCGTCCTGACTGGCCGCTTTTTGCTATAATCGCGCCCATTTTAACTATGTCGCCGTCCTTTACCTCGATGGAATCCAGGTGAAAATACTGGGTGATCACCCCGCCCCCGGAATCAATATAAATGCTCTTCCCGGCGTAGTAGTGATCCCCGGTGAGAACCACTCTGCCGGAAAGGGCCGCCTTTACAGGGGTTCCTGTCGTAGCCCTCAGGTCCATTCCGCCGTGGGGCGTCCGGGGTTTTCCGTTAAGAATGCGCCTTCTGCCGTAGGGGCTTGTTACAATGCCGTCCACGGGACGGATTAAAGGCAGCCCCCAGTTCCTTTCCAGGGACAGGGTCGCCAGGGCCGCGCCTGCGGCCTTTCTCTCCCTCGCTATCCGTTCGAGTACTGCCGCCGGAGGGGTTACCATGCTCTCCGGCAGGGTGAGGCGGTCCTCTTTATACTTAACGGGGGTGATTTTTATTGAAAGTTTAATCTCCCGTTTTTTCCCGTTGGACTGCAGGGTCAGCATCATGGGGTAGGTTCCTGTTTTAACCTTCCCGGACTGGGCGCCAAATAAGCCAATTGCAATGTAGCGGCCGTTCCAAACTGTGATGTCAAGAGGTATCGTCCAGCCCTGCCATTTTGCGGAAACCCCCGTCAACGGCTCCGAAGACGTAATTCTTACGGCGAAGGGATTCCCTTCCCCCGCCGAAGCGGGATACTGGATATTGACCTCCCCGAAAGCGGCGCCGCAAAAAAGCGCCAAAGTAACCGCCGCCAGGGACAGGATTGTTTTAATTCTACTGCACAACTTCAAGTATAAAACCTCTTTTCTCGTCTTTCACCGGTTTTGCCATAGGTTTTTGCCTTATGGAGAAGGCCTTTTCAAAAAAAGGCAGGGCGTCCTTCAGCCGGGTCTTATCCGTATATCTTATCTCAAGAAGGGGGTCGCCCTCTTCGACCAGCGCGCCCTCTTTTGCCTGGAGCCTAACCGCTACCGACAGGTCTATCTCCTCGTTCAGGGACATCCGCCCGCCGCCCAGCCGCTTCACGCCCTCTCCAATGCTGCGGGCGTCTGCGGCCTCCACTTCCCCCGAAACCGGAGCTTTTAGAATGAAAGTTTCTTTAGCGATGGAAAGCGTCTCCTCGGGAAAGTCGCATATACGGCCATCCCCTCCCTGGGCTTCGACAAGCTTTTTCATCATGGCAAGGCCGCTTCCGTCGTCCAGCCTGCGGGCCGCAAGCTCCCTACCTTCTTCAAGGGAGACGCCCCGGGCCAGCGATACCATTGCGCCTGTCAGGGATATCGTTACTTCTCTTACGTCCTCGGGCCCGCCGCCTTTAAGAACTTCAATAGCCTCAAGAACCTCCGCGGCGTTTCCT
Organism: Synergistaceae bacterium; assembly: GCA_012519165.1. Lineage (GTDB taxonomy): Bacteria > Synergistota > Synergistia > Synergistales > Aminobacteriaceae > Aminivibrio. The sequence continues at coordinate 4,755 of JAAYQT010000107.1, read as the reverse complement.
ACCCAACGGCCCAGGGGCTGGTCCATGGCGGTGATAAGGGCGACTGCCTTCTTCCCCGTTGAGCGGGACAGGGAGACCAGAGATTTTGCAAGGCTCCTGGCGCCGTCAAGATCCGTCATGAAGGCCCCCCGTCCGCACTTAACGTCAAAGACAAAGCCGTCCGCCCCGCCTGCCAGTTTTTTGCTTACAATGCTGCTGCATATCAGGGGCAAAGAGGGAACGGTCCCCGTAACGTCCCTCAGGGCGTAAAATTTTGCCTCCGCCGGAGCCAGGTCTGCGGAGTGGCCGGAGATGGCGCACCCCAGGGTCTTTACCTGATCCCGGAACTCCCGGCCTGAGAGATGGGTCCTGAAGCCGGGTATGGCCTCCAGCTTGTCCGCCGTGCCCCCCGTAAAGCCAAGCCCCCGGCCCGAAAGCTTTGCCACCGGCGCCCCGCAGGCCGCAGCCAGGGGGACCAGGATAAGGGTCACCTTGTCTCCCACCCCGCCGGTGCTGTGCTTGTCCGTAAGAAAGATATCCGGGCCGAAGGACAGGGTTTCGCCGGAGTCAGCCAGGGCAAGGGTGAAATCCCGTAATTCCCCCTCCGACAGGCCCTTAAAATAGACCGACATAAGCCATGCCGCAGCCTGGTAGTCGGGAATCCGCCCCGACGCAAACAGCCTTACAAACTCCTCCAGGTCTTCCCGGGAGTGGGCGCCCCCGTCCCTCTTGCATTCAATGAAGGAGAGAACGTCCATTTTCAGTCAAGCCCCGCAATAATCCCCTTCAGAAGCCTGCCGAGCTTATCGGCGGCCTTGCCCATTTCTTCAAGGACTTCCTCGCCGCTCAGTGGGTTTGAGGTCATCCCGGCGCCGTAATTTGCCACGCAGGAAATGCCGCACACCCTCATCCCCATGGCGTTTGCCGTAATAACTTCGGGAACGGTGGACATGCCCACCACCGTGGCCCCCAGGACGCGGGCCATTCTGATCTCTGCCGGAGTCTCGTAGGAGGGGCCGGGAAAGGCTATGTAGACCCCTCTTTGCAGTGAAAAGCCCTCTTCCGCAGCCGTCCGCTCGGCCAGTTGTATTAAATTTCTGTCGTAGGCGTAGGTCATATCGGGAAACCGGGGGTTCCACTCCGGGGTATCGGGCCCTCTGAGGGGGTTGGCCCCCATCCAGTTTATGTGGTCGTAAAGGGCCGTAACGTCTCCGGGAGACAGGGAAAAATCCACGCTGCCCACGGCGTTGGTTGCCAAATAGACCCTCACGCCCCAGGCGCCCAGGACCCGCACGGGGAAGACCACCTCGTCCATGGAATGTCCCTCGTAGTAGTGGACCCTTCCCTGCATTACGGCAATAAATTTACCCGCCATCTCCCCCAGTACCAGCCTGCCCGCATGGCCCGGAGCGGTGGACCGGGGCCAGCCTGGAATATCGCTGTAGGGTATGACGATTTTATTATCCACGCTATCGGCAAAGGCGCCAAGGCCGGAGCCAAGCACCACAGCCGCTTCCGGAACCCGGTCCGTAAGGACGCGCAGGTAGTCCAGGGCTTCCGATACTCTCTTTTGCATCTGTTATCTCCCCCTGTAAAATAGTCGCCTAACGGGCTTAAGCCCTGGGATGGGTACTATCATAAACGTCCCGAAGCTCCAGGTCAAAGTGAAGGTATTTTTCCGAGGTGGCGATGGACGAGTGCCCCAGCAGCTCCTGTACCGTCCGCAGGTCCATCCCCCTGCGCAGAAGATGGGTGGCAAAGCTGTGCCTTAGAATATGAGGGTGCAGCCTCGAGGCGGGAATCCCGGCGGACGCCCCCCGTTTTCTCAAGGTTCTCCAAACATCCTCCCGCTTAACCGGGTTGCCGCTCTTTGTCAAAAAGAGCCGGTCCGAGGGCTTTTTCGCAAGGGCGGGGCGCCCCCTCTCCAGGTAGAGGGTTACGCGGCCCGCCGCCTCTCCCAAAAAGGGGACGATCCGCTCTTTTTCGCCCTTCCCCGACGCCCGCAGAGTTTTTGAGCTGAAGTCTATGTCCCCAAGATTCAGGCCGCACAGCTCGCTCGCCCTGAGGCCGCACCCGTAGGCTGTCTCGAAGAGGGCCCTGTCCCGCAGGTCGAGGGGGCTTTCGCCGGAGCAGGCCTGAAAGAGCCGTTCAAGTTCCCCTTCGTTTAAAATCCGGGGCAGCGTCCTGTCCCTGGCCGGGAGGGACGGAAGGCGCATGTCCGGGCCGGCGAGGCCTTCCTGTTCAAGGTACCGCATCCACGTCCGCAGCGCCGCCATTATGCGCTGCTTAGTGGAGGCGCTCCGGTCGCTCCCCGCAAGGCTGCGCTGGAAGAGAAACAGATTGTCTTCTCCCGGCGGAACGGGGCAGGCCCCGGTCTCCCTGCAGAATGCCTCCCACAGCCTGAGATCCCGGCTGTAGGCCGCGGCAGTATTTGGACTCAATCCCTTTTCCAGCAGAAGGAAGGAGAGAAAATTTTCCAGGCAGATTTCAAAGTCATATAAATTCATAACCGTTACCCAAAGTTTTTAAAAAATAAAAAACCGGGGCCGAAAAACAGCCCCGGAATTAAATTACCTGCATTCAAACGCCAGGTACCATGTGAGGGCGGCAAAGGTCTTTCCGTCGGTTATCTCGCCCCGTTCAATCATTCCGCGAATTTCGCCCGCCGGCGCCGGGACGGTCTCAATAAATTCGTCGTCGTCCGGAGCCAGTTTCGAGGGCTTCAGATCGGTACCAAGGTAGATTGTCACAGTCTCGGTGCAGAATCCGGGAGAGTTGTAAACCGTGCCTATCTTGCGGAGTTTTCCCGGGAAGAAGCCTATCTCCTCCTGAAGCTCCCTCTCCGCGCACCTCTCAAAGTCCTCCCCCGGCTCTACAAGCCCGGCGGGAATTTCAAGAAGGTCCCGCCGGGCGGCGTACCTGTACTGCCTTATCAGGAGGATTTTGCCGTCGTCGGTCACGGGCAGCACTGCAACCGCCGGGGCGTGCTCCACAACCTCCCGGATTGCCCTCCTGCCCGCCGGAGTCTCCACCTTGTCTATCCTCAGGTTAAGGATGGATCCCCGGTAAGCGGTGGATTTTGACAGGGGCTTTTCCGCCCTATCCATTTAATGCGGTACCCGTTATTTCGAAAGAAGGGCCCTGGCCTCTTCCTTCCCTTTTTCGTATGCCTGAAGGTTCATGGGCAGGAACTCGGGTTTCCTTGTTCCCAGCTTGTCCTTGATGGTCTCGATGCAGACCCGGTCGTCCACTATCTTACCCGCCTCCACCACGGCGCCCAGGATTACTATATTGGTAATCCTGTCGCTGCCGAGGTTTGCGGCAATTGTGGACGCGGGGATCCCCACGGGGGTTATGTCGCTCCTTGAGCCGTCGTACTCCACCATGTCGCTGTTATAGATCAGCGCCCCTCCCGGCTTTACCCTGTCAAGAAATTTCAAAAGGGAAGGCTGGTTAAGAACCACCAGCACGTCGGCGTCGTCCACCACGGGAGAACCTATCTCTCCTTCGGAGAGGACCACGCCGCAGTTGGCGGTGCCGCCCCTCATCTCGGGGCCGTAGGAGGGAATCCATGTTACGTGCCTGCCCTCTTCAATGCCGGTGTAGGCGACAAGCTGCCCCAGCACCATGACTCCCTGGCCGCCGAACCCTGCCGCAAGAAGCGTCTTGTAAAATCCGGACATCTCTTCCTCCCCCTCTCCCTAGTCGAAGTCCTTGAATACGCCAAGGGGATAGTAGGGCATCATGGAGGATATGAGCCAGTCGAAAGATTCAACGGCCCTCATGCCCCAGTTGGTCGGGCAGGACGAGAGCACCTCCACCAGCGAGAAGCCCTTGCCGTCAATCTGGTTCTGGAAGGCCTTTTTAATGGCCTGCTTGGCTCTTGTGACGTACCGTGGCTGGGCCACAGTCACCCTGGTCACAAAGCCCGGCGAGGGAAGGGTTGCAAGCAGTTCGCTCATGCGAATCGGGTAGCCGTTTACCGCGGCGTCCCGTCCCAGGGGGCAGGTGGTGGCCTTCTGGCCGAGCAGGGTTGTGGGGGCCATCTGTCCTCCGGTCATACCGTATATGGCGTTGTTAATAAAGATCACTGTAATGGGCGTATTCCGGGCGGCCGCGTGGACTATCTCTCCCATGCCGATGGAGGCAAGGTCGCCGTCTCCCTGGTAGGTAAATACAACCCTGTCCGGCCGGACGGTCTTTATCCCCGTGGCCACTGCGGGCGCCCTTCCGTGGGGCGACTCGCAGAAGTCGGTGTAGATGTAGTCGTAGATCATGGCGGAGCATCCCACTGAGGCCACGCCTATGGTCTCGTTCTGGATTCCCAGTTCGTCAATGGTCTCGCAGACCAGCCGGTGGGCTATGCCATGGCCGCAGCCGGGACAGTAGTGGCTGCTAACGTCGGGCGTCCAGCTCTTTGGCCGTTCGTAAACTTTAACTTCACTCATGGCTTTCCCCTCCTTACTGCAGGGCCAGAATGCGCCTGCACTCGTCCTCGATCTCCTTCACCGACGGGGCGAAGCCGCCCGTGCGGCCGTAGAAGGAGACCGGGTACCGGCAACCGGTGGCAACTTTAACGTCGTCGATCATCTGCCCCGCGTTCATCTCCGCCACCAGGATATGCTTAACGGTGGAGGGGATGGTGGCAAAGGTATCGTAGGGGTAGGGCCACAGCGTTATGGGACGGATCATTCCCACCTTGAGCCCCTCGGCCCTGAGCTTGTTGACTGCCGACCGGGATATCCTGGCCGTGGTGCCGTAAGCGGCCACCAGCAG
>JAAYQT010000106.1 GCA_012519165.1 Synergistaceae bacterium | reverse complement strand
GAGATTTCGTCCTCGGTTACCTCTTCCCGCAGCAGGCCTCCTGCTTCAGCGCCGGGGTCGGCGGCCTCTTTCTTCTTAAGTTCCTCTTCCAGCTGGGGGAGAACGCCGTGTTTGAGCTCGGCAGCTTTGTTAAGGTCGTACTCCCGCTCCGCCCTTTCTATATTTTTTTTGACTTCCTCAATGCGCTCCCGCAGGCCCCGCACTTCGGCCAGGCCCTCTTTTTCGGCCTCGTAGGCCGCCCTCAGGGAGTCCTGCTCCTCACGGGCGTCCCTGAGCTCCGCCCTGAGGGCTTTAAGCCTTTCAAGGCTCGCACCGTCCTTCTCCTTCGTGAGGGCCGCCTCCTCTATCTCCAGCTGCATCACCCTCCTGGAGGCCGAGTCCAGCTCTGCGGGAAGGGAGTCAATCTCGGTTCGGATCATGGCGCACGCCTCGTCCACCAGGTCGATGGCCTTGTCGGGAAGGAACCGCTCGGTAATGTACCGGTCCGACAGGACCGCCGCCGCCACCAGAGCGTTATCCCTTATTCTCACCCCGTGGTGGACCTGGAACCGCTCCCTTAAGCCCCTGAGGATGGATATTGCGTCCTCCACCGAAGGCTGCTCCACTAGCACGGGTTGGAACCGCCTGGCCAGAGCCCCGTCCTTCTCGATGTGCTTCCGGTATTCGTCTATGGTGGTGGCGCCGATGCAGTATAGCTCCCCCCGGGCCAGCATGGGTTTTAGCATGTTTCCCGCGTCGATGGCCCCCTCGGCGGCGCCCGCGCCTACTATGGTGTGCAGCTCGTCGATAAAGAGGATTATCCTCCCCTCGCTGCCCTTCACCTCGTTAAGAACCGCCTTTAGCCGCTCCTCGAACTCGCCCCTGTACTTGGCGCCGGCCACGAGGGAGCCCATGTCGAGGGCAAAAATCGACTTGTCCTTAAGCCCTTCGGGCACGTCACCCTTCACTATCCGGCCGGCCAGACCCTCCACTATGGCAGTCTTGCCCACTCCGGGGTCGCCTATAAGGACGGGGTTGTTCTTGGTCTTCCGGCTGAGGATCCGAACCACCCTCCGCACCTCTTCATCGCGCCCTATGACCGGGTCAAGTTTCCCGGCCCTGGCTGCGGCCACCAGGTCCCGGCCGTATTTTTCCAGGGCTTCGTAGGTGGCTTCTGGGTTGTCGCTGGAGACCCGGGCGCGGCCCCTCACATCGGTGAGGGCTTCGAGAAAACCTTCTTCCGTAATGGAGGCATCCGCCAGGACGCGGCCCGCCCCCGTGGTCCTGCCCTCTTCAAGCAGGGCGCCGAAGAGATGTTCCACCGAAACATATTCGTCCCGCAGGAGTTCCGCCCGCTCCGAAGCCTTGAGAAGCAGCCTGGAAAGCCGCCGGGAGATCATGATCTTCCCCGGCTCCACGCCGGGGCCGGAGATTCTAACCTTTTTAGCCAGTTCCCCTTTAACCTTTTCGGCCATTTGCGCCCCGTCGGCCCCCATCCGGGAGACTATCCGGGGTATGAGCCCTTCCGGCTGTTCCAGGAGGGCCAGGAGCAGGTGTTCGCCGTCCGTCTCCTGGTGTCCGTAGGAGATGGCCATATTTTGGGCGCTGGAAAGCGCCTCCTGAGATTTTTTTGTAAGTTTATTCAGGTCCATAAAAAATACCTCCCTCTGCATTGACCATTACTAACCAATACGATTATAACGCACTTTTTCTCCGGCGCAAGGGGTAATTTCTTACAACCTCAAAAAATTTTGCGGGCCCTGAAAAATCCGGTTATTAGCATCCGCCCCACCCCTGAACCACCCCCGGGGGTGAGGCGGTATTTATGAAAAGAAGGTATAATGACGGCAACTAGTTAATCGGGTAAAAATTCACTCATGACCCCT
>JAAYQT010000105.1 GCA_012519165.1 Synergistaceae bacterium | reverse complement strand
TGTTTGGACAATAGCCGCCCCTTGACGTAAAATCGGCCGGGAAATAATCTTTTCAAATCCTGCAGGGCGTCGCTTTTCTACACTATACATCATCGATAATGGATTGTATAGCAAGGATTTTAATTGCTTATGCCTTTGACAGATAAAGCCAGTCAAAATTTTATCTGACAGTGTCCATGCAACCGGGATTCAAACATAGAAAAATACCCCGGTAAGCATCTTGCCTGCTTCCCGGGATAATCTTCGTTATTTTAAGGTTTGGACTACCCAATCAGCTCTTTCACCATGCTTGCGGCTACGCCCCTTGCCAGGAGGACGGGTTTTCCCGTTATTTCCCGTACTGCGGTCCTGGTGGCCATGGTGTAGCCGATGCAGTCGAGGACCGTAATATCCGCCTTCCATTCCCTCAGCTGTTCGGCCGCCCTTTTTACTGCCGCCTTCGTGTCCACGTAGGGCGAGGCGGGTACGGCCTTTGCATGGGGGCTGATCATCCCCCACCGCCGCTCTGCCTGTTCCACCTGCTCCGGAGAGGGGGTCAGGACCCCAATCCTCATTCCCTCCGCCACGGCGGCGACTGCATTGTAGAGCACCTTCTGGGGCCTTATTAAAAGTCCCCCCTCCTCGAAGTCGGGGAACTCCCCGGTGCAGAGCAACAGGACGACCTGTATGCCGTTTTTAAAGTGATCCGCAATTTTTTGGTTGACCCTGGGCGTGATGAACTGCTCGGCCACCTGGACTGAAGTCCCGTCGGCGAGCCTCGTCACCAGGACATAGTCCCCCTTTTTGGGGGCAAAGGAAGCTATCTCTTCTTTTGAAAGGCCGTCAAGGGCCCCCGCCTCCCTAATTTCAATCCCCGTACCCAGGACCGAGACTACGTCAGGAATTACGTCAGTCCTTGGCGCCTGGCCTATGGTCACGGTTCCAATTGTTTTTTTCATCAAAACCCCTCCCGAATCTGGCATTGCGGCCGTAAACGCACCCCAGGTGCCCGGGACGCCCCGGGCCGCACCGGAGGCGCTCCCCCTAAAGAACGGAGACTGTGAGGGTAAACTGGCATTTCATATTTTTCAGTCCCCGGTATTACCCATGGTCTGAAGGTGGGCCATGGAGCCGTACAGCTTCACCATCAGTCTGAACTCCTCGTCGTTGTAGAAGCTGAGTTTGCCCTCCCCGAACTCCTTTGCCGCCTCAATGGCAAACCGGACTGCCATCTCGATATCCGACACCTGGGAAGATCCTGTGGCGCACCCGGGGACGGCGGTTTCGGCGGTAAGGGCCACTCCCACCACCGGCGCCGATGTGGCAGTGCAGGGCTGCAGAATGCTGTTCAGATGGTAGAGGTTATTCCCGTAGGGCGTGATGTCCTGGGTGGTGATGGGGAAGACTACCGGCGCCTTTCCCGTGACGTAGGACATGATGGAGAGAAGGTCCTCGCTAACCCTTAAAATGTAGCCCTCCTTCACCGTGGGGGAGATGGCAAAGCCCTTGTGGTTGATCACCC
>JAAYQT010000104.1 GCA_012519165.1 Synergistaceae bacterium | reverse complement strand
TTACGGCAACAATCACCTCCCCGGCGCCCTCTTCGTCAATCCGGCGCTCCAGCCTGGAGAGGGATTCTTCGTCCAGCTCCTCTCCGTCAAGGGGGGATACCCGTCCCCCCAGTACGTGATAAAGACCCGTGTAGATACCCGCCGCTTCGATGGCAATAAGATCCTCCACCGTCTCCACAACGCATATAACGTTTCTGTCCCTCAGCATATCGGTGCAGATGCCGCAAAGCCTGCTGTCCGTGATATTGCCGCAATCCTCGCAGATTAAAATACGGTCTTTCAGGCCCGATAGTACGGCGGCCAGCTCCTCGCCGTAGGAAGGAGGCTGCTGCAGAATGAAAAAAGCCATTCTGCGGGCGGTCTTCACCCCTACGCCCGGCAGTTTTCTGAGCAGAACGGTTAACCTTTCAAAGGGTTCGGGAAGGTACACGGCCTCTCCTTAAAACAGTCCCGGCATGCCCAGACCCCCGGTGACCCTTCCCATCTTTTCGGCCGCCAGCTCTTTGCTCCTGCGCAGGGCCTCGTTTACCGCCGCGAGAACAAGATCCTCCACCATCTCGGCGTCTTCGTCGCCAAGTACTTCGGGGTCAATTTTTACGCCCACCACATCCCCCTGGCCGTTGGCCGTCACCGTTACCATACCGCCTCCGGCGCTGCCCTCCACCGTTTCGCCCGCAAGTTCCTCCTGTACTTTGGCCATTTGGGCCTGCATTTTCTGCGCCTGTTTCATGATTTTATCCATGTTCAATTAAACCGCTCCCCTTCTCTTCGTATGGTAAATATTTTATTTAACCCTTCGGCCTTAAGAATACGAATTTTTAGAGTTTATGTCCAGTATGTATTTTAAATCTTTTGTTTAGACCTCCTTCTGCGCGCCACCCTCTTGGCCACGAATTTTTCCTGCCTCTCCCTCTCCGACAGCAGGTCCTCAATCCGCCTGACGTCCCTCTCCAGGGAGGGCAGGACTACGTGTTCGAGGGTGTTTATCTTGAGGGTTGTCTTGGAAAGCTCCCGTTCAATCGCCCCGATTTTAGTCTTCAGGTTTATATACTGCCATATACACTCCTCGTTATCTCCCAGGGATTTAAGCAGGTCTTCCACCGAAAGGGTGGTAACCGCCGGGTCGAAGGGCAGCTTCCAGGAGAGCCGCCTCCTGTCCTCCGGGGATGCGGAAAAGTGTGAGTAAGAACACCCCATTACGGACTTTTTTTCAACTTTTATGTTCAGCGATCCGCTTCCTGCGGAAAGAAAACGGACCGCCCCGTCCCCTTCAAAAAGCCTGACTATGGAGTAAAAAAAAGTGATAGTTTTGGCCGCGGACAGGAAGGTTTTTTCCGTCTCCCTGAAGAGACGCCTCTCTTCATCCATGGCCCGGACCAGGGCTTCCCGCTTTCGTTCCAGCAGTTTTTTTCCGTGGCTGACCGACTCGATACGGCGCCTGGTATTGAGGAGGTGTTCCCTGGTGGGAGGCCCCGACGGTCTTGCGTTCATGGCGCGCCCCTGGAGGCCTCCGGGTCAAATTTCCCCGCCCGGTAGTTTTCAGGCAGTCTGAAAAGTTCCTCGGAGGGCAGTATTCTTAAGCAGTTAAGGGAGCTTTCCTCCGATTGCTGAAGGCTTCTCCGTCCCATTCCCTGATTAAGGAATGTGGTCTCGAAAATCCGGCCGAATTCCAGGTACTTTCTTTCAACATCGGTTAGGCCGTCGTCGCCCACGATGAGGCGCATCCTCTCCACTTCCCTGGCCCTGGCGTAGGATGCATAGAGCTGGTCTGCCAGGGAGCGGTGCTCGGGAAAGGTCTTGCCTTTGCCTATTCCCTTGTTCATTAATCTGCTGAGGCATGGAAGGACGTCGATGGGCGGGTAGACTCCCCTCTCCTGGAGCCTTCTTTCCAATACAATCTGTCCCTCTGTTATGTAGCCGGAAAGGTCCGCCACCGGGTGGGTCATGTCGTCGTCCGGCATGGTGATGACGGGGATTTGGGTCACGCTCCCCGGCGCGCCCGCAATGCAGCCGGCCCGTTCGTAAATCTCTGCCAGGTCGGAGTACATGTAGCCGGGGTAGCCCCGCCTGCCGGGCACCTCCTCCCTGGCCGCCGCCACCTCCCTGAGGGCGTCGCAGTAGGCCAGCATGTCCGTCATGACCACCAGCACGTTGTAGCCCTTTTTAAAGGCAAAATACTCCGCCGCCGCGAGGGCGGACCTGGGGGTAAGAAGACGCTCCACGGTGGAGTCCTCGGCGAGGTTTAAGTAAAAAACGCCGTTCCTGAGCGCCCCCGACTCCCTGAAGGAGTCCATAAAGAACTGGGCCTCCCGTCTTGTTATGCCCATGGCGGCAAACACGACCAGGAAGGGTTCGTTAGATCCTGGTATCCTTGCGCCGCTTACTATCTGGACCGCAAGCTCGGCGGCGGGCAGCCCCGCCCCCGAGAAGACGGGAAGCTTCTGCCCCCTGACCAGCGTGTTCATGAGGTCCAGAGCGGAAACCCCCGTTTCCACAAAGACGTCAGGGCTCGTACGTCTAACCGGATTTATGGGGGCGGAGCTCACAGGGATAAATTCCTCGGCGAAGTCTGCGGGTAGGCCGTCCCGCGGGACCCCTTTTCCGTCGAAGACTCTTCCCGTCAAACCCTCTCCCGCAGGGATTTTCAGCGAGTCCCGTTCAAGCCAGACGGTGACTCCCTCCCGCGTCAGGCCCATGGTTCCCTCAAATACCTGGATTACCGAAATATCCCCGTCTATCTGAAGGATTCTGCCCCCCCTGGTTCCCGAAGGCGATTCCACAGTCACGAGCTCCCCGCAGGCGGGCCTTGAGAGGCCCCGGATGAAGATAAGGGGGCCGCTGACGCTCTCTATTTTTTTAAAGCCCTCCCGGCGCAAAAGACTCACCGGAACATCACCTCGATCCCGTCCAGTTCTTTCGTCAGGGTTTTTAACCACTCCTCCCCGGACGTCTTCATCTCCTCCTCAGGTAGTTCCCTGAGCCGGAGAAGGGCCGCCCTTATGGGAAGCGCCGAAGCCTGTTCAAATAATACCCCGCCGGCTATTGCGGCC
>JAAYQT010000103.1 GCA_012519165.1 Synergistaceae bacterium | reverse complement strand
TCGTGGGTGACGAAGAAGATGGTCTTGTTCATGGTCTTCTGAAGCCTGATCATCTCGTCCTGGAGCTGCCTCCTGATCAGGGGGTCCAGGCCGCTGAAGGGCTCGTCCATAAGAAGCACGGGGGCGTCCATGACGAGGGCTCTGGCTATTCCCACCCGTTGACGCATCCCGCCGCTTAAAGATGCCGGATAGTAGTCGGCCCAGTCCTTAAGCCCTACCTTCCCTATGGCGTCCCTTGCCTTTCCCGTTCTGTCCTTCTCGCTCTCGCCCCGAAGCTTCAGGCCGAAGGCAACGTTTTCAAGAACAGTCCTGTGGGGCAGAAGGCCGTAGTGCTGAAACACCATGGCTATCTTCTCCCTGCGGAACTTTACCAGCTCGTTTTTATTCATGGCGGTGACGTTTTCGCCGTTAATAATAATCTCGCCGGAGGTGGGTTCCACAAGGCGCAGCAGGCACCTGATCAGGGTAGATTTGCCGCTGCCCGAGAGGCCCATTATGATAAAGGTCTCTCCCTGGTTTATGGTCAGCGACACGTTTTTCATTGCCACTACCGCGTCGTCGCCCTTGTCCAGCTCCTCAACCAACTCTTCATTTTCCACGTCCTCTGACGTGACGGAGAGGCCCTCTTTCTGGGGATAAATCTTCCAGAGATCCCTGATCAGGATGGCCTCGCCGTTTTGTTCGGAGGCGCTCAAAACTAAATCTCCTCCTTGGCGAGGGCGGCCTCCACTTTTTCAGCTACATCAGAAGCCAGCCACGGCTTCCAAACATCGCCGTAGTTCTTCAAAAACCACAGGGCGGCCTTTTCAGCGTCGGCGTGAGTCTCGTCCATGAAGGCAAGGACTTTGTTGTTCTGGTCAAGGGTTGTGTTGTATTTCCTTAAAAACTCGGCAATTTCCGGGTTTGCCTCAACGAACTTTGTGTTGGCCACTACCAGCACCCGTACCGGCGGGGTGGCGCAGGCGTAGAGGTTCTCCTCGTTCCAGAGTTTTTGATCGTAGGGAGGCTCCTCCAGCATGGTCATATCGTAAAGGCCCATGACCCACGTGGGCTCCCAGTAGTAGGCCAGCACCGGCTCGCCTCTCTCGTAAGCCCTCTTGATGGAGGCGGCCAGCGCCGTCTCCGAGCCCGCCGAGAAGGCGTTGATGTCGTTTTCAAGACCGTAGCCCTTTACCTTCATCTCGTTGATGGACGTAACCTGCCACCCGGCGGGGCCGTTCAAGAGCCTGCCTTTTTTCGGGTCCTCCGGGTCCCTGAAAAGCTCCTTGTACTTCGGGAGGTCAGCCACCGATTTCAGATCCGGGGCGACGGGCTTAATCCCCCGCTTCTCGTCCCCTTTTATCATATAGGTGGGAACGTACCAGCCCTGGGGCGCATCGGGGAAGTTCGCCCCGAGGCTTACCATCTTTCCGTTGCCGGTGACCCTCTCCCAAACCTCAAGGAGATTGTCGATCCAGCCCTCCATGGAAAAATCGGCGTCTCCCCGCTCCATGCCCATGAAGCCGGGGAGGGATTCGGCGAAGATAAAATCCGTCTCCTTTCCAAAACCCTTCTCTAAAACGTAGGCGGCGACGCGATTGTGCACCTGAACGCTGTCCCAGCTGAAGTCGACCATCGTTATGGGACGAGCGTCCGCCGCCAAGGAAAGGCCGGTAAACAGACACAGCACTGAAAGAAAGAGCGCAAAAACGGTTCGCATTTTCATGCAAACACCTCCTGGAATAGATTGGGTACGTTATGCGGAATAAGTAATAGATTCCGCCATTAATATATGGAGCGTACCCTATGGCGCCAGAATCGTTGCCGATTAAAACGCAATATCCGCCGTTTGTCAAGGAAGGTATTCAATTTTGTTAATTAAATGGCTCAAAAAAGAGGCAGTAATTCCTAGAGGGAATTACTGCCATTATATTCATTCCTATTTGAAGATGGGTTTCGAGCGGAAATATTGTTTCCCTGGTTTGGCTTTAGAGGATGGTCTCCTTCAGGCTCTCCACCAGTTCCGGAGAGAGTTTTGTTTCTTCGCCCGGAATGGCCTCCGGGGCGGCCTCGGGGCCGGGAGTTACGGGCGCAGGCTGGTCCGCCTCCCGTTTAATTGAGCCGGAATTGAAAAGGGCGACCTTGGCGGAAACGGGACCCACCAGTTCGTACAAAACGGAGGACGACAGGATTATTGTTAGCAGTATGTTCCCCAGGTCCTCGGGCAGAACCCTTTTGCCCAGAAAGGCCAGGCCTATGGCGACCCCCGCCTGGGGGATGAGCGCCAGCCCCAGGTAGTTCCTGATGGATTTGGTGGTGTTTGTCATAAAGCAGCCCAGGTATGCCCCAAGATACTTGCCGATAATGCGTATTACGAAATACGCCGACCCTATAACCCCCAGGGTATTAAAAGACGCTATGTCCAGGTTCATCCCCGAAACTACGAAAAACAGGGACAGAATGGGCGGAGTAAACTTTTCCACCTGCTTGTACAGCTCTTTGTCGCTGGTCATGTTTATGTAAGTGGTACCATAGAGCATGCAGGAGAGGAGGGGCGAAATATCCACTGCGGCGCACAGGCCGGCTATTCCGAAGAGCAGGGCAATTGTAAGGATGAGCCTGTTGTCCTCGCTCCGCTTCGGGGTCATGAGCTTGCTGAGGACTACCCCGCTTATAAAACCGATGGCCAGGGCGACAAAGTTGTAAAACACCGGCAGCGCAATATCGGGGACCGTCAGTTTTGTCGAGGCGCTTGCGTTGATAACGGCAATAACTATACTGAAGGCTATAAGACACACCGCGTCATCGAAGGCCACAATCTGAAGAAGCAGGTTGACGAAAGGTCCCCTGGCGTGATACTGCCTTATGGTGACCATGGTGCTGGCGGGGGCTGTGGCGGTGGCGATGGCCCCCAGCAGCAGGCAGATATTCCAGTCCAGGTTAAATACGAAGCGCATGGACAGGGTGATGAGCGCCCCGGGAAGAAGGGATTCCATCAGCGTTATGGTTATAACGCCCAGGCCCGTCTCCTGGAAGGACTCCTTCTTGAAAAAGCGGCCCACGGCGAAGGCAATGAAGGCCAGGGCGATATCGCTGACGAAGCCCATGCTCTCTATCAGGTGGCGTGGGATTAAATTGAGGGCGTGGGGGCCTATCACAATCCCCGCCAGTATATACCCGGTTACGTTGGGCAGCTTTGCCGGCTTTGTAATGCGGGTGAGCAGAAAACCCGCAAGGAGGATTACTGACAGGGAGAGCAAGACAGTTGTTGTTCCGTTAAGCTGCTCAAAAATTTTTTCCATGGGCGCTCCCTCCTTCGTATAGCCGGTCCCCATATATGAAAATTAACCGGTCCGGGCGCCCCCGTTTTACGGGGACGTTCCCTGCCGGAAACCTGCGGCAGCTCCTTTTAAAAAGGAGTCTTCTGCCATAGCGACGTGTTAAAGGTACCCTGGTGGTGTGATGTAATAGTGTAACGGCAAAATTTATAAAGTAAAATTATTATATATTAGACAGTAATAAAATAACATAATAAGGAGAGAAGGGCAATATGATTGACCCCAAGTTGTACACGCTCCTGGCGGTGGTGGAGTTCAATAATTTTACCCGGGCGGCCGAATATCTCTCTTTAACGCAGCCCGCGGTAACGCAACATATTAAGCAATTGGAAAAAGAATTAAAAATCAAGATATTCAATCGTGTTGGTAATAACATAAAGCCAACTAATGAGGGAAATATTCTGATACAGTACGCCCGGCGGAGCATAGCCCTCTACCAGGCCATGGAGCAGAGCATCCTCGACGAGCGGGTCCGCATGAGGCGGCTGACCGTCGGCATTACCCACACTGCGGAGAGCAATGCGGTGGCGGAAGTGCTGGGAAAATACAGCTTCCAAAACCCGGGAACGATCATAACGATAATTACAGGTACAATAAATAATCTTTATAGAATGCTGAAAAATTACGAGCTTGACCTGGCCGTGGTGGAGGGAAAGATCAAGGATGACAAGATAAACTCCTTGCTGCTTGATACGGACTCCCTGGTGGCGGTTCTATCCAGCAATCACCCTTTGGCCCGCAGAACCGCCATCACCATAGGCGAGCTGAAAAAAGAACCCCTCGTCTTAAGGCGGCCCTCCTCCGGCACCAGGAATTTGTTCAAGGCTCACCTTGAGAGCCAGAATATGTCCCTGGACGAGTTCAACGTCATTCTGGAGGTGGACAACATCGCCACCATAAAAGACTTGATCCGGCGGGATATAGGCGTCTCCATCCTCTCGCGCAGCGTATGCCTTGACGAGCTCAAAAAGGGCAAGATCGCCGCCCTTCCCATTGAAAATCTGAGCATGATAAGAGAGATTAACATCCTGTACCACAAGGACTTCAAGCACGAGGACATTCTGCAGAACATTATGAGGGAGTACAGCAAGGTGGTAAAACACTACACCTCCTGAGAGGGAGGCGGACGGGGGTGATTTAGTGGAAAAATTAAGGGCCGTTATAGAGGTAGGCGCTAATTCGGTTAAATTTCTTGCCGCCCGGAAGGAGAGCGGCCGGGTTGAAATTCTGGAGGACGTAGTCCGCGTGGCCCGCCTGGCGGAGGGGATGAAGGACACCGGCCTGATAAGCCCAGGGGCCATGGAGAGAAACGCCGCCCTGGTCGCCGAATTTGCCGCCCGGGCCCGCGAGATGGGGGCCGAGGCAGTGGCGGTTGGCGCCATGGGCCTCCGGGCGGCCCTAAACGCACCCCAATTCATCGAAAAAGTAAGGGAGTTAACCGGCCTTAATCTAAGAGTAATCTCCGGGGAGGAGGAAGCCCGCCTCTCCTACAGGGCCGCCATCTCCAGTCTTCCGGGCTGCGGAGGGCGAGGTGCGGTCTTCGACACCGGGGGCGGAAGTACGGAGGTTATTTGGGGGGAGGGGGAGAGGCTCCTCCGCGCCGTGAGCCTCCCCGTGGGAGCCGCCTCTGTCACGGAGGAGTTCTTCAGCGACGACCCCGTCCCCGCTTCGGCCCTGGAGGCCGCCGCCGGGAAACTGAAAATGGTCCTTGGCCGGGGCGGGGTGACGGCGGCAGGGGGGCCGGTGGCAGGGGTGGGGGGAGCGGCTACTACGCTGGCCTCCGTTAAACTCGGCCTCAAAGAGTACGACGCCGGGGCGGCGGGGGGGACGACGCTGAACCTGGGTGAGCTGGGGGAGATGGCAAAGCTCTTCGCGTCCCGCACCCTGGAGGAGCGAAAGAAAATCCCCGGCCTTGCGCCTGACCGCGCCGGGATAATTCTTGCCGGGACCGCCATAGTAACGGCCGTGCTTAAGGCCCTGGAGGCGGACGCTTTCACAGTAAGCGCAAAGGGCCTCCGCCACGGCCTTATGGAGGAGCTCCTCGACGGGTAAGACGCCTCTGTTCCGCAGATAAGTCCTTCCTTATAATGTAAAAGACCTTTAGTTTTTCTTCCTGACCAATGTTGACAAGGCTGAGAAATGAGGTATAATTCCATTAGTCAGCATTAGTCAGTAAGGCGGGAGGGAAAGATTATGAAAAAAGCAGTAGGTATAGACCTTGGAACGACTAACTCGGTAATTGCAGTAATAGAGGGCGGCACGCCCGAAGTAGTAGCCAACGCCGAAGGGGGCAGGACCACGCCTTCCGTGGTAGCTTTCACAAAGGACGGGGACAGGCTCGTGGGCTCCCTTGCCAAGCGGCAGGCCACCCTGAACCCGGACGGAACCCTCTTCTCGGTAAAGAGGTTTGTGGGCAGGAAGTACAGCGAAGTTGGGTCGGAGATGAAGATCGTCCCCTTCAAAGTCATAGAGGGGGCCAACGGCGCAGTCAGGTTCTCCGTAAGCGGCAAGGAGTACGCACCGGAGGAGATAAGCGCCTCCGTCCTCAAAAAGCTGGTGGCAGACGCGTCCGCCTACCTGGGCGAGAAGATCACCGACGTGGTAATCACCGTGCCGGCCTACTTCAACGACGCCCAGCGGCAGGCCACCAAGGATGCGGGCTCAATTGCGGGCCTGAACGTTCTCCGGGTGGTAAACGAGCCCACTGCGGCGGCCCTGGCCTACGGCCTGGAAAAGCAGAAAGAGCAGAAGATCATGGTGTTCGACCTGGGCGGCGGGACCTTCGACGTCTCCATCCTGGACATCGGCGACGGCGTGGTGGAAGTGCTGGCCACGTCGGGGGACACTCACCTGGGCGGTGACGACTTCGACAAGGCCCTGGTGGACTGGGTGGCCGACGAGTTCAAAAAGGAAAACGGCATCGACCTTAGAAACGACAAACAGGCCCTCCAGAGGCTATACGAGGGGGCGGAGAAGGCAAAGTGCGAGCTGTCGAGCCGCACCTCCACGGAGATAAGCCTTCCCTTCATCACTGCCGACGC
The DNA here is from genome assembly GCA_012519165.1 of Synergistaceae bacterium. Classification (GTDB taxonomy): domain Bacteria; phylum Synergistota; class Synergistia; order Synergistales; family Aminobacteriaceae; genus Aminivibrio. The sequence goes on along the minus strand of JAAYQT010000103.1, from coordinate 2,004 downwards.
CAACGGCCCCAAGCACCTGGGCATGACGGTGACCAGGGCGAAGTTCGAACAGCTCACCGCCTCCCTGGTGGAGCGGTGCGTGGGCCCCGTAAAGGACGCCCTATCCTCCGCGAAGCTGGGCGAGAACGAAATTGACGAAGTGGTGCTCGTGGGGGGGTCCACAAGGATTCCCGCAGTGCAGGAGCTTGTTAAAAAGCTTACCGGCGGCAAGCAGCCCAACATGTCCGTCAACCCTGACGAGGTAGTGGCGGTGGGCGCGGCGGTCCAGGCGGGCATACTCAGCGGCGAGATGAAGGACGTCCTCCTTCTGGACGTAATACCCCTCTCCCTGGGGGTGGAGACCATGGGCGGCGTAATGACCAAACTCATCGAAAAGAACACCACCATCCCCTGTAGGAAGACGGAAATCTTCTCCACGGCAGCAGACAACCAGCCCGCAGTGGACATAGTGGTCCTCCAGGGCGAGCGCGAGATGGCCTCCGACAACCGCATCCTTGGCAACTTCAAGCTTGAAGGCATACGCCAGGCGCCCAGGGGCCTGCCTCAGATAGAGGTGACCTTCGACGTGGACGCCAACGGAATTCTGGATGTAAGCGCCAGGGACAAGGACACGGGCAAGGAGCAGCGCATCACCATCGACGGCTCCACCAGCCTGGACAAGAGCGAAGTGGACAGAATGATCCGGGAGGCGCAGGAGCACTCCGCCGAGGACAGAAAAAAGAAGGAGATGGCCGAGGCCAGAAACGAACTTGAAGCGTCGGTCTACCAGCTGGAGAAGGCCCTTGAGCAGAGCGCGGCCAATGCGCCGGAGAACGAAAAGGCCCGGGCCCGATCCCTGGTGGAGGAGGGCAAGGCGACCCTTGCAAATCACGAGGCAACCCTTGAGGGCCTGAAGGTGGCGGCCTCCGACGTAAAACAGATGATCCAGATACTATCGTCATCGGCCTCCGGACCCGAACCCCAGCCCGCAGGCTCCGCCAAAGACGACGACGTGGTGGACGCGGAGTTCGTGGACGGCTCCACCGGGGGCTGAGGATTCTAAAGTTCCTTCCGCCGGTGGCGGAAAGTTCGAAGCCGGGCGAAGCCGGCAGGATCAGACGGAAGACCGCAGGCCTTTGCCGAGGGACTGCGTGCATAGAAAAAAGGACAGGGAGTTCTAACCCTGTCCTTTTTCTTTTCATTCGCCCTCCGGCGCCATCGCCGTTCGGGGTGACAGACATCAACCGCCCGTTTGCGGTGGTTGGAATCAGTTAGCCCGGTCTTTTATGAGTTTTTCAAGTTCCTTACGGGTGATGCCCGTGTAGTTCAGGATTTTTTCATGGGGCTCCCCTTCGGACAGCATTTTAGAGGTCATGAACAATGCTTTTTTCCTCTCGCCTTCTTTTATGCCTTCTTTTCTGCTCTTCTCCATTACTCTCTCTTCATATGCGCTTAACAGCATGGATTTGCCCTCCTTTTTACGCTGCTCCGTGAATGCGTCGTATTCTTTCTGCAGCTGGACCTTCTTTGGGTGAAGGAGCATGTCCATACCGCTTAAGCGACCGACGATGCAGACAGTTTCTATAGTCTCGAACGGCGCGTAGGGTGGGGCTGAATTTAGTTTTACAAAAAAATCCCGCCCCCTGTAAATGGAGCCTCAGCTACGGATTCAGTTCTTCAGCTTTTCTGCAAGCCTGCGTATCTCTGATTCAGGCAGCTTGACTATGCGGGAAATTAAGGGAAATTCCATGCCATTTAAGATCATCTCCCGTGCAATTTCCAAAGACATCTCTTTTCTGGTCTCTATCCTGGCCTCTTTCCAGGCCTCTTCCCTCGCCACTTCCTCTATGGATGAAACGTATCTCATGTCCGCGTCCTCCTTTTCAGCAAGTTTCTTAACTTCCCTCACAAACCCACTCGGCGGGTTATAACTCGGGGAAGTGGAATTTCACCATGGGACGGAAAAGGGCGTGTATGGAGTTTTTCCAGATTTCATCGTTAAATGCAGGCACAAAACCGCCTCCC
>JAAYQT010000102.1 GCA_012519165.1 Synergistaceae bacterium | reverse complement strand
TTGCCTGGATGGGGTCCCTTTTTCAGGCCGGGGGTCTGGGGAGCCTTTTAACGGGCCAGGGGTTTGGCGGAAAGGATATAGAGGTCTGCTTTCTGGCCGTCCACGGCCTTACCTATCTGGCGGCCGGGCTCTTGCACAGCCGGCGCCTCATCGAACGATACCGGGAAAAAATTCCCGTTGTCGGCTGTATCCTCATGCTGATTCTCCCCGGGCTCCTGATTATCTCCCGCCTCCTCTCCCCCGCCCCGGCGGTGGCCATGTCGGGAGTTCTGCTTGCCGCATCGGGGGCGGCCCTTGTTGTGGGAAGGTGGGGCGCTCTTATGAGCTCCATGGTCCCCGGCGACGCGGCTATTACCTACGGCCTCTCCCCCCTGGCGGCGGCGGTTTTTTCGGCGGTCTCCCGCCCATGGCCCGTGGCCCTGGCCCTGGTGGCTGCGCCCGTACTGTCCTTTGCCCTGTTTAGAGCCAGTGACGGCGCGGACGAAGGAGAGGAGGAGCGGCATGAACCCCTGCCGGGCCTCCCCCTGTGGCGGCTCGGCGTGTTCCTGTTTTGCTTCTACGTGGCCAACGGTTTCATAATAAGCCTGACGTCCGCCGCTTTTCCGGGCGCCGGTTCGCCCTGGGCCGGCGCGGTGGCGTCCCTTGCGGCGGCGGCGGCCTTCAGGTTTATCCCCGGTGCGGGCCTCCGGAACTTCTACTGGTGGTCCCTGCCCCTTCTTGGGGTTGCCCTTTTTTTCCTCACCTTCTCGCCCTACAGGGGGCCGGCCCTGCCGGCCCTGGAGGGGGGGCTGGCCTTCCTGGACCTGTACGCATGGCTCCTTCTGCTCTACTTTGCGTCAAGGAAGGGAATGAACCGGGAGGCGGTATTTAATTCGGGGATGTTCATCATAGTCTTCGCCACCGCGGCCTCCCACATTGAGACGCTATTTGCCGGAGTCCTGTCCGGCGGCGGTCATCCCTATGCGGTCTCCCTGGTCACCGTGGGGCTTTTCGTCATGCTGATGATGCTCGCCCTTTGGGACGGACGGGCGGTCTACCTGTGGGACGGCGGCAGGGCGGAGGAGGGCAAAAAGGAACCCGGGGGCGAGGGGGCTGCGGATGAGGCCGAAGACCGGGAGGAAGTCTTCCCGGACGAGAAAAAGCAGGAGATGGAGCGTCGGATGCTGCTCATGGACTACAACCTTACCTCCCGGGAGACGGAGATAGCTCTCCTCCTCCTGGACGGCAAGAAGGACGCCAGTATCTGCTCCATGCTATACATCTCCCAAAATACGCTGAAATACCACCTTCGCAACATCTACCGAAAGACCGGGTACAGCAACAGGGTGGAGCTTCGGGACAACATGGACTGCGCCTGAGAAACGGCTGCGGCTCCGCCCGGCCGGGTGTGTCAGCGCAGAAGGCGGGGTAAGCCGGAAGGAGGGGTACGGGGAGGACTTGCAGGAGGTGACAGCGGCGCGATAATAGGATAAAGTATGTTTGTTTCCCCCCGTGTTCGGGAGGGATGACGAATCGTTCTTCAAAAAATAAGGAGGGTTTACTATGAGAAAAAGAATCTTAGCGCTGCTGCTTTCCATGATTTTGGCGGTAACCCTGATTGCGCCGGCCTGGTCATCGACCCTGAACGCCCTGCCCGAGTGGCCGGACGAGGCCGTCTACGGCGTATTTAACCTGGACAAGCCCCATGAAGTTGCCCAGAGGATAGCGGGGTCCTTTTTCTTTAAGGCCCTGACGCTTATCGAACCCGTTTTTGAAATGGCGGGATGGTGGCTGAAGGAGTTCCCGGTGGTATCGGCCTCGGTGGCGGTGGGTATGGGAGAGGAAGGGTTCTCTCTGCAGGGGGCCATAAAATTTGTGGACGGCAAGAAGGACCTGCTGGACAGAATGGCCAAAGGGAAGGGCGAAGAGAAAGACATAGACGCCCTTTTTAACAACCCCGTTCCCGGAATGGTGACGCTGGTTCCCTTTGAGGGGGATCTTTACTCGGTGGTTGCAGACGGCATGGCCCTCGTACTGGCGACGGTGGAGCAGGACATGCTGCTTATAGGCTTCACCCCCGAGGATATTAACGCTGCCAGAAGCGCCCTTAACTTCGGCGAAAAGCGGATGAAGCTCGACCGCCGGCTTCCCCAGGGGAGCTTCTTCTACTTCCACGACAACGGTATGGCCGCGTCCGAACTCCAGGCCGAGTCCGAGGGCGTCCTTAAGGAACCCGAAGGGAACCTGGTCGCTGAACTGGGCTGGGATGCTTCTGACTACAGATATGACTTTTCGGTGTTCACCAACTTTGCCAAGGTCTTCTCCCTTGCGGCCGACGTGCCCTCCGACCCTCTTCCCATGAGCGACCGGGTTCTTATGGGGGGCGGAAAGCCGTGGCTTGCCCTCATGGGCAGGACGTTTCTGGAAAAGAAACACTTTGACGAGATGAAAGAGGCCGCCGGCGAAGAATATTCAATGATCATGGGGATGG
>JAAYQT010000101.1 GCA_012519165.1 Synergistaceae bacterium | reverse complement strand
TATGGCGGAAGCCAGTTTTTCCACCAGGAGGGCGCTCTTTTCGGTGGCAATCCGTCCTGCCCTGCGGTCGGTGATAACGTCGTCCTCAGTTCGGGTGCAGAAATTCCCCCTTGCGCAGACGTCGCCGGGGCCTACGTGAGCGCCTACACCCATGGCCTCCAGTATTCCCCTTCCTATGGTAAACTCCAGGGGGTCGTAGCCGAAGAGGGACAGGTGTCCGGGGCCGCTTCCCGGAGTTATGCCCGTATCCACTATCTCTAGGAGGCCAAGCTCGCTCTCCCCGGCCAGACGGTCAAGGTTGGGGGTCGAGGCGGCCTCAAGTTCTGTTTTGCCCTCCGGACCGGGGAGGCCTCCCAGGCCGTCCATAACCAGGAGGATCATTTTATTTCCGTTATCAAAGGAGAGTCTTTTCAGTAGTTCCATTCTCTTCATGGCTTCGATTCCACCTCCGATTCCGCTCGATGAGCGAATTTGTATTTATACCTCGTTTTTTTCCGTATTAACTGATGGATTTTATGATATCATTTTATCCAGAGGTAAATCCAAATTAATACAAGGGGGTAATTCCGTTGAAATTTTCCGAAAGAATTTTGGCGCTTCAGTCATCGCCCGTAAGACGTCTCCTTCCCTATGCAGAGGAGGCAAGGGCCAAGGGCAAGAAGATCTATCCCCTCAACATAGGCCAGCCGGATATCAAAACGCCCGCTTCATTCCTTGAAGCCATCAGGGGTTTTTCCCAGGAAGTTATCGAATACGCCACATCCCAGGGCAATAATGACCTCAGGGACGCCATGAGCAACTACTACAAGGGCTTTAAGATTCCTTTCGAGCGTGAGGATATCATAGTAACCGCCGGAGGAAGCGAGGCCCTTATGTTCGCCTTTATGGCCATGTGCGACCCCGGCGACGAAGTACTCATCCCCGAGCCCTTCTACGCCAATTATAACGCTTTTGCCGGATCTGTGAACGTGAAGGTGCGTCCCATTACCACAAAGGCCGAGGAAGGCTTCCACCTGCCGCCCAGGGAGGAGATGGAGTCGCTCATTGGCCCCAGGACCAGGGCGGTGCTCGTTGCCAACCCGGGCAACCCCACGGGGACCATCTACACCAGGGAAGAGATGGACATGCTGGCGGACCTGGCGCTTAAGCACAACCTGTACATAGTAGCCGACGAAGTTTATAGGGAGTTTGTCTACGACGGTCTTGAATACACCAGCTTCGGGCACCTTCCCGGAATAGAGGACAGGGTAATAATAGTGGATTCGGTCTCGAAGCGTTACAGCGCATGCGGCGCCCGCATCGGCTGCTTTGCTTCCAAGAACAGGGAGCTCATGGCCCAGGTGCTCAAGCTGGCCCAGGGGAGGCTTTGCGTCCCCACTCTGGAGCAGGTGGGCGCAACGGCCCTTTACAGCACCCCCAAATCCTACCTTGAAGAAGTTAACAAGGAGTACCAGTCCCGGCGCAACACCCTCTACAAGGCTCTTAAAGAGATGCCCGGCGTAATCTGCGCGGAGCCCAAGGGCGCCTTCTACGTAATGGTAAAGCTGCCCGTGGACGATGCTGAAAAATTCATCATCTGGATGCTTCAGAATTTCGACGTGGACGGCGAAACCCTTATGGCCGCCGCCGGAGAGGGCTTCTACGCCACGCCGGGGCTTGGCAAACAGGAGTTCAGGCTGGCCTATGTCCTTAAAAACGAGGACCTCACCAAGGCTATGGATATTCTAAAAGTGGGGCTGGAGGCTTACCCCGGAAGGATAGAGGCGGCGGTCGCCCGCTGAGTTCAAGCGCAATTTCACCCTCCCCGCCTTAACGGGGAGGGTTTTTTAGTGGTATTATTCCGGCGGCGAAAGAGCGAAGCCGGAAGGACGATTTTTTGAAAGAGGGAATGTTTATGCTTAAAGTAAAGGAAGCCATGCCGAAGGACGTGGGCAAGGGTATTGCCCGGATGGCCCCGGAGGACATAAAGGAGCTGGGTCTGTCCGAAGGGCGGATCATTGACATAGAAGGAAAGAAGATCACTGCGGCGCGGCTCCTTTCTTGCGATTCGGAGATGACGGAGGACGGAAGCAGGGGCTTTATCCAGATTGACGGGATAACCAGGGAAAACGCCCATGCCGGGATTGACGATAAAGTAACGGTGAAAAAGGCGGAGCACAGCTTTGCGGGAAGCATTACGCTTAAACCCCTTACGTCCACCGCCCTGCTGGAAAAAGAGCGGGACGCAGCCTACATACGGTCCCTGCTGGAAGGTATGCCGGTGAGGGAGGGGGACAGGGTCCGCACCAACCTTTTCGGCGCCCGGATCTGCGACTTCCGGGTTATGAACACTTCCCCCGGCGGATCCGTCATCATCAGCAAATCCACCTACGTTAACGTAGAGAAGCAGCCCGAGCTGGAGAAGAAGGAAAAAATCTCCTACGAGGATATTGGCGGCCTAGGCCCCCAGATACAGCGGATAAGGGAGATGATAGAGCTTCCCCTCCGGTTCCCCCAGGTTTTCGACAGGCTGGGGGTTCAACCTCCCAAGGGGGTGCTGCTCTACGGCCCCCCGGGCACCGGAAAGACGGTCATAGCCCGGGCGGTGGCGTCCGAGACGGACGTCTACTTCACCCATATCTCCGGCCCCGAGATTATCGGCAAGTTCTACGGCGAGAGCGAGGAGAGGCTGCGGAACGTCTTTGAGGACGCCCAGGCCCACGCCCCCTCCATAATTTTCATCGACGAGATAGACGCCATCGCCCCCAAGAGGGAGGATATGGGCGGGGAAAAACAGGTTGAGCGGCGGGTGGTGGCCCAGCTGCTGGCCCTTATGGACGGCCTGGAGTCCCGGGGGCAGATAGTGGTCATCGGCGCCACAAACATCCCCAACACCCTGGACCCGGCGCTCAGGAGGCCGGGCAGGTTTGACAGGGAGATCTCCATCCCCATCCCCGATAAAACCGGAAGGCTTGAAATCCTCACCATCCACACCAGGGGAATGCCCATGGCGTCCGACGTGGATATGAAGCGGATTGCCGAAATGACCCACGGCTACGTGGGGGCGGACCTGGAGGCCCTGGCCAAAGAGGCTGCCATGGCCTGCCTGAGGGAGCTTCTTCCCGAAATAGACATGGAGATGGAGGAGATCCCCTACGACCGTCTGCTGGCCATGGACGTTCGGATGGATCACTTCCTGGAGGCGTTCAAGGAGGTGGAACCCTCGGCAATCCGCGAGGTTTTCGTGGAGGTGCCGGACGTTTCATGGAGGGACATAGGCGGCCTGGAAGACGTGAAGGAGGAGCTCCGCGACGCAGTGCAGTGGCCCCTTCAGCACCGCAGCCTCTTTGAAAAGTATGATATTACCCCTCCCAAGGGCATTATGCTCCACGGCGTCTCCGGAACGGGAAAGACCCTGCTTGCCCGGGCCCTGGCCAAGGAGAGCGGGGTAAACTTTATCTCCGTAAAGGGGCCCTCCCTCATGTCCAAGTATGTGGGCGAGAGCGAGCGGGCCATCAGGGACGTGTTCAGGACAGCGAAACAGGCCTCTCCGTCAATCCTGTATTTTGATGAAATAGAGTCCCTGGCGCCGGTCCGGGGAAGGGACAGCGGCAGCGGCGCAAGTTTTACCGAAAGGGTTATAAGCCAGTTTCTTGCCGAGATGAGCGGGATAGAGGAGCTTAAGGGCGTGGTGGTTCTGGGTACGACCAACCGTATTGACCTAGTGGACCCGTCCCTGCTCACGGCGGGG
>JAAYQT010000007.1 GCA_012519165.1 Synergistaceae bacterium | reverse complement strand
GCGTAACCGAGGGGTGGGTCTCGGCAATTTTACTCCAGGCGTCCGCTTACAAAGACAGCGGCGCCCTGGCCGACGCCCGCGACATGGAGTCCTTAATAAGGACCGCAGTCTGGAACCGGCTTTCAGCCGGCGAGCGGGACTTCCTTCTCTCCCTTTCACTTCTTGATTCCTTCACCCTGGAAGAGGCTGCGGCCGCGGGCGGCGCGCCAACGCTTCCGGAAGGGCTTGGCGCGATGCTGAACGGGAGCTTTTTCATCCAGTACGTTTCGGACAAGGCCGCCTACTCCATTCACGGCATCCTAAAAGACTACCTGGCCCTTCGGCTTGAGAATCTTCCGGATGACGCGCGGAGGCGCATGAGGTACAGGGTTGCTTCCGCCTGTGCAGGAACGGGTGATTTTCTTAGATCCGCAGAGCTGTACGTTGATGAGAACGATTACGACAAAGCCCTGGCGCTGCCCCTGACAAGCGCATATATTAACGAACAGAAAGAAAGAAACATACTTCCCCTTGTGGATAAAATTGTGGACAAAAGTCCGGAGGCGGTACTCTTAAAGCATCCTTTCAGGCTGCTTGCCTTCGCTTTCCAGTTTATGCAATCCGGCGACGGCGCCCGTTTTTCGCGCCTGATGCGCCTTCTGAAATCCCTGATTGACTCTCCCCCGGCAGGAGTGGACCGGGCGGAGCTATGCCGCCTGAGGGGTGAAACAGCCCTGCTGCTCTCCTTTACCGAATTCAACGATATCGAGAGGATGAGCGCCAGGCACAGAGAGGCAATAGCCTGCCTTCAGTCCTCAGGCAGCGGCGGCTCGTCCGAGGCCGCAGTATTCGGGTCAACTCCATGGAGCTTCGGGATTCCATCGGTACTTTTCCTGTACTGGAGTAAAAGCGGAGAACTTGACAGGGAGCTGGATCAGATGGACGAATGCCTTCCCGTCTACCAGAAGCTTTCCGCAGGCCACGGCGCAGGGGCCGAATGCGTGATGAGGGCCGAAACCCATCTTCTCAGGGGCGAAGACAAAGAGGCAGAGGCCTGCGTTTACAAGGCCCTATACCTTGCCAACGAGGCCGGACAGTCAAGCGTAGCGCTGTGCGCCGAGCTTATTCTTGCCAGAATTAAACTTCTGCGCGGCGATGGTCCGGGCTACGGGGCGGCAAGGGAGAATATTAAAAAATATCGGCGCGGATTCCCTCAGAGAGCGGTTTTGCGCATGGTGGACCTCTGCCTGGCGGGGTTGGATCTTGCCCTTGGGATCACCGACGATCTGCCGGAGTGGCTTGGCAGCCCCGAGGGGGTAAGAAACGCCCTTTATGTTCAGGGCAGACCCTACGGCCTTGTGATGTACGCAAAAATTTTGCTGCTTGAAAAACGTTTCCCCGAACTTTACGGCCTGACAGAAACCATGATGGAGATGGGAAACGGGATACGCTCCGTGCTGCCCGTTCTCTGCAGGCGTATTCTCTTGGCATCGGCAAAGTTTGCCGAAGGGAGAGAAGAAGAAGCGGCAGAGCGCCTGGAGGCCGCTTTGAAAATTGCTTTGCCGGACCGGATCTTCCTTCCCTTCGCCGAGTTCGGCGCAAATCTTCTGCCCCTTATTAACAAGCGGATGGACGGTCGTAATTCGGCCGGCCTTGTCGCCCTGCTCGAAAGACAGAAAAAGGGCTCTGCGGCAATTATAAATCACCTTAAACCCTATAGGGAGGCGCTTACAGAACGGGAGAAGGAGATAGCGCTTCTGGCCAGGGACGGACTAAGAACGCGGGAGATAGCAGGGCGGCTGTTTGTATCGGAAAACACCGTCAAATCGGCGTTGAAAAAGATCTTCAGCAAACTCAAGATCCGGTCCAGAAACGACCTTGGAAAAGTAGATTTTTAATTATTGACGGAGGCGTGTTTTATGAATGGTAAGGGCGGGTTTTTTAAAAGCGTGAAAGCGCTGCCCGGTTACACACTTAAGATAGAAACCGAAACCGGCGCCGGCATCGAGTTTGACTTCTCTTCCCGGCTCGATACCATGCGTTTCGGGGCCTTGAGAGATCTGAAGCTGTTTGAAACTGCAAATACCGACGGCTATTTTATTCTCTTCGGGGGCGCGGCGCCGGTAATCGGTATATCAGCGGAAGACTTCATGGACCTGCTCATGGTGGACAGAACAAAATGACGGGGGGGTGAAAACAGCGGGACTGCGGCCTGGCCCGGGGATCTTCGCAGCCACCGGGAGGCCCCTGGAATGGAGGCGGACGGCTGATGCCTCTATGGCCGGCCCCATGTTTATTTTTAATTTTTCTGGCGGCAACGGCGTTAATTTTACTTAGAACGGCCGGCGTGAAACGGGCGTTTGCTCTTCTAACCGCAGCGTTGGCTCTTGCGGCCCTGACTTATGCAGCAGCAAGCGTCTGCCTGGCTCTGTCGGTTCCTTAGACATAACGGTTTTAACCGCCTACATCCCGCCGGGACGGGGCGATCTTACAAAAGAAAGAGGCGAGTTTTACATGAAGAAAAAAATTTTACTGGCAGGCGGCCTTGCGCTCTTAATTTCCTTTGCAGTCGCGCTGACGCCTGCTTCGCTCCTTTGGGCGGAAGAAGAAGGGGACGGGGCGGTAAAAGGACTATGGGTCGAGGTCGGCGGCCTTCCTGAAAACGTTGCTGACCTGGACTTCCAGATGAACGACGAAGGAGTAGCTTCGTACAGCCGCATGATAGACGACGGAACGGCAATTCTTGTAGTGGAAAGGCTCCCCGTCGAAAACGACGAGGGGGAGACGGTAAGCGCAGAAAATCTGGCGGCTCTCATAGCCTCTTTTGAAGGCATTGAAAAAAAGGGCATTACCGTAACCTCCGACATGGATAACTTATCAGAGCTCTATTCCTACCCCGTGTGCGGAGCGGACTACGTAACCGGCGATAACGAAGACGCCCGGGATAATGTCGACCTTTTCATTTTCACCGACTCATGGCTTTTCCGCATTCACATTGCAATAAGCGCGGACTTTACCGAGGAGTACGAAGAAATGGCCGGAGAGTGGCTTACCAGCCTGAAACTTGTAGAGAGATAGGCATAGCCCCCCCCGCAAGGCGGCCTGAAGTGCGCCGTCAATAGTTTTTTTAAGCCTCCGCCCGCAGAAAAGTGTTCCCTTAAGGTCCGGTTTTTCTCTTTTAACATATGCAAAAGAGCCCCCTAAAGGGGCTCTTTTTTAGCCTGGGTGAAATTTTTTCTTCCCCGTCCGCCCGAGCTCCAAATTCAAACCCGGGTCATGTTTTTCTTTGCGGGATAAAAGCCCCGGTTTTGGGGGACTTAACCGATTCACCGCCGGCCTGCGGTTTCGATGTTCCAGGGTTGCTTGGGCTTGCGGAATAAAACAGGGTCAACAACCCGGCCGTTCTTTTGTTCCGCTGCGCCAAAGCCGCCCCCCGGAAGAAGCCAGTATGGCTTGCCGGAGATATACACGAGTTTCTTGAACATTTTTGTACCTCTTTCTTGAGAATTACCGAAAAAGTCGGCGCCTTAAAGGGGATGTTTCGGTTCCAGCCGCTTTGAGGGGGACAAGACGCCGCAAAAGAAAGACCGCAACCGGATAATTCATCCAGTTACGGTCTGGAAACTATCTGGCTCCTCGGCGAGGATTCGAACCTCGAACCTAGTGGTTAACAGCCACCCGCTCTGCCATTGAGCTACCGAGGAATTAGACTGATTGAGTGGAGGCGGCACCCAGATTCGAACTGGGGATAAAGGATTTGCAGTCCTCTGCCTTACCACTTGGCTATGCCGCCCTAAGACTAATGGAGCGGAAGACGGGATTTG
>JAAYQT010000100.1 GCA_012519165.1 Synergistaceae bacterium | reverse complement strand
TGAGGACGGGAAGACTGCTGAGGTCTAAAACCCACAGGATGCGGGCGCCCGCCACCATGACCAGGGAAAAGAGGGCGTAGAAAAGGGTCCATTTCAAGCCGGGCCCCAGGGCGCTCCTCAACTTGAAATAAACGTATACGTGCATCCCTCCGTAAATTATGAAGTAGAGGGCAAAAAAGAGGGTAACCATTAAATTTTGGCGCATTCCAATTCCTCCTTGCCGGACGGCGTCAGTATCAAACGCACATTATACCAGCGGGTAACAAATGCCATACCGACGGCCCCTTAAGGGCCGAGGTCCGAGGGGGCGCGCCTCTTCTTCGCCGCCAGAATTCCCGCCGCAGCCAGCAGTCCCGAGACAGCGAGGCCCGGCAGGAGGGGATCCATTCCCTTTAAGAGGAGCGCCCCCAGAAGCACCCCGGCCAGCCCCCCGGCGCCGGAGAGGATGCTCCACTTAGGGCTCAGCCTTCCGGTAAAGAACACGGCCGCCACCAGGGGCGCCAGGATGCCCGCCCCCTTTACTCCCATGGCGAGGTAGGACCACTGGAGTATCATGCTCCTGCCCAGAACAAGGGAGATTAGCCCCGCTCCGGCCACTGTTGCGAGGACTACGAGCTTGCTGAGGGCCAGTATTTTGGCGTCGTCAAACCCGGAGGCGTACCGGCTCTTAAGCGCCATGTCCCTGGCGATGTTGGTGGCTACGCCGAAGGCTATACCCACCGACGTGCCAAGGACCGTAATCATGATCCCCGACCACAGGAAGCCGGCAACCAGGGGGTGAAAGTAGCTCCGGATAAAAAACGGCAGCGCCCGGGAAGGCTCCACCACTACCCCGGAATTTTTCAACGCAAGGCCGATCCACACTCCCAGCAGCCCCAGGGGCGGAATTATCGCGGCGGTCCAGAGACACCCCCTGCGGGCTGCGGCTGCGTCGGAGGCGGCATAGACCGCCTGGATGTAGATCTGGCCGCACAGCACTCCGCAGATCAGGGACAAAAAGGCTCCCATGTCCAGGGCCAACCCCCTGGCAAAAATATTGAAGAAGGGGTTGAGGGGGAGGGATTTTATGAGCACAAGAGGGGTCTGTCCGTCAAAAAAAGCCGCCGCCACGCAGAACAGCATGACGCAGTAAAGGAAAATAATTTTCGCCGCCCCCAGCCTGCTAAAGCTCTTTATCCCCCCTCCGTAGGCAAAGGCCAGGATGAGGGCCGCCATTAAAAGGGCGGAGATCCAGGGGGGAATCGGGAACACGGAGCCGAGCAGGGCCGTCCCCGACAAAAACTGGGCCACCAGGGATATGAACGCCCCCAGGGCGGTGGAGCCTGCGGAGAGCATGGCGTAACCTTCCCCGAAGTGACTCCCCAAAAACTGGGGAAGGGTCACCAGTTCAACCTTTCTGACGGGCTCTACAAACCAAAGCCCCATGATGAGGCACCCTATGCCGCCCCCCAGGGTGAACCACCAGGCCGCCAGGCCCCATTGGTAGGCCATCTGCACCGTTCCCACAGTGGAGGCGCCCCCCACCAGGCTGCCCAGGATAATGCCCGATACAGCCCCTGCTGACGCCCGCCTGTTGGCCACCGAGTATTCTACAGAGGAGGCGGACTTTCCCGATGAAAAGATGCCAAATAGAAAAAAAGCCGCGAGTATTACGAGGATGGACGCTATAAACATACTTTCTCCTTAAGACGGGGAATTAAAGGGGGCGGTTGTTCCGGCTTCCGCCGCCATACTTTTTTTCTATTTCCAGAAGGCGCTC
>JAAYQT010000099.1 GCA_012519165.1 Synergistaceae bacterium | reverse complement strand
CTCAACAAAGTTCTTGCCTATCTCAAGAAGGCGGAGGGAACGGGCATGGCCTCCATCGAGGCGCCCCGGGGCGACGACACCCATGTGGTGCATCTGAAGGGCGGCGACGACAACGTAACCTGGTGGAAAGTAAGGGCTCCCACATACGCCAACGCCGTCTCGTGGCCCCTCATGTTCCGCAACAACGAGCTTGCCGACGCGCCCCTTATCATAAACAGCATCGACCCCTGCATCTCCTGTATGGAGCGGATGCTGACAGTAGACGGGGCCTCCGGTGAACAGAAAGTGGTTACCCGGGCAGAGCTGCTTGAGAAGTGCAGGGAAAAGACAAGGAGGCTGATGCAAAGTGGTGGTCGTTAGCCTTATTATGCGCTTTATAGCCGGCGCAGCCCTCATGCTGCTGGTTGCGGTTCTGGCCTTTCTCTTCGAGGGAGTGGACAGGATTGTCAGCGCAAGGATGCAGCGCAGAATCGGCCCTCCGGTCCTGCAGCCCTTTCTTGACCTCATCAAACTGCTGGGCAAGGAGAATATAGTCCCCCGCAGGGCGGTAGCCTGGGCTTTTAACGGCGCCCCCTGGGTGGCGGCGGCGACCATGCTTCTGGTCTTCCTTTACATCCCCATGGGGGCGCTGCCCCCCGTACTGGGCGCCGAAGGCGACCTGATCCTTGTAATCTACCTGCTGGGCCTGTCCGGCGTGGCTATGGCCATCGGCGGGTTCGCAAGCGGCAACCCAATCGCCAACGTGGGCGCCCAGCGGGAGATGGTGCTCATGATGAGCTACGAGCTTCCCCTCGCGGTTGTGGTCAGCACCCTGGCCTACATTGCCTACCGCACGGGGATGCCGGGCGAACCCTTCAGCCTTGAGACCTTCTCAGGTATGTCGGTCTGGGGGGTCATGGACAAGGTGGGCTTCCTGGGGGTGCTCTGCCTCTTCCTTGCCCTGGTGCTTGTGGTGCCGGGGGAAACTGGCAAGGGGCCCATGGACATCCCCGAGGCCAAGACGGAAATTCTCGAAGGCCTTATCATCGAGTACTCCGGCACAAACCTGGCCATGTTCAAGATAACGTTCGCCCTGAGGTCCACGGCCATGGCGGCCATAATCACCGCCCTGTTCCTTCCGTGGTCTCTGGGGTCCTTCCTCGGACTGGGGAGCATCTTCCTCTACGTCTTCGATTTCCTGTGGTTCTGGGTGAAGGTCTTTGCGGTCCAGATCGTATTTGTCACCTTCATGCGCACGGCTTTCGGCAGGTTCAAGATCTGGCAGGCTTCGGAGTTCTACCTCGTCAAGGTGGCGGGGCTTTCCATTGCCGGCATGATTTTGGCCTCGCTGAGCCTGGCTCTCTAAGGAAAGGGGGCTGCCAAAATGCTCAACAGAATGGCGCTCTTGCTGCTGAAACAGGCCAGGGAAAAGTTTTTCACCAACCCCTTTCCCGTAAAGGCCATGCCCGACTCCCTGACCGACGCCCTTAAGGCGGCGGAAGAGGGAGAGATTGAGCTCAACCCCCCGGTGGAGATAAATGAAAGGTTCCGCGGGAAGCTGGACTACGACCGAACTACCTGCATTGGCTGCAGGCTGTGCATTAAGGTCTGCCCCGCCCACGCCATCGAGTTTCTTCCCGAGGATAAAAAGATTCAAATCCACAATGACCGTTGCTGCTTCTGCGCCCAGTGTACCGAGATCTGCCCGGTTAAGTGCCTGAAGATGTCGCCTGACTTCCTTATATCGTCTTACGACAGGCAGGCCCAGATTACCACCGATTCGGGAAACTTCGCGGCAAAAAAGGAAGCCTGATTTACGGAGGGTTTTAAGACAAAAGAGTGCGGGCCGGAAAACCGGTCCGCACTTTCGATGTAAACCCCGCCGCCCCTAGTCCAAAAAGCCGAAATGCCTGAGCCTTCGGGCTGCTTCCTCCCTGCCCAGTTGCCCGGCTACTTCAAAGACGCCGGGGCTTACCTTCATCCCTGTAAGGGCCATTCTTAACGGCATGGCGATGTCCCTCATTTTGACGGAATTCTCCGCGCTCCAGCTACGGGCAAACTCCTCCATGGCGGCCGCCTTCCAATCGGTCAGATTCAGGAGCTCGCCGTTGAAGCGGCGCAGCGTTGCCTTTTGTTCTTCGTCGACGTCGGACCCGTCGTAACGCTCCTTTACGGGCTTGAAGGAGACGAAATAGTCCGAGTAAGCGGCGGCCTCCCTTGCAGTCTTTCCCCTGCCCTCAAGGCAGGTCAGAGACTGAGCCAGGTACTCCCGTCCGTGATCGTCCACGGGCAGGCCCATCTCCCGCCAGAAGGGCTCCACCAGCTCAAGCCTTACCATAGGGTCGAGAAGCTTCAGATGTTCCTGGTTAATATGGTCCAGCTTGTCCATGTCAAAGACGGCGGCCCTCCGGATAACCCGGGAGAGCTCGAAGAGGGACACTGCCTCCTCCCGGCTGAATACCTCCTTGTCGTCTCCGGCGGACCAGCCCAGCAGGGCCAGGAAGTTGAACACCGAGTCCGGCATGTAGCCCATGTCTCTGAACTCGTAGACGCTGGTGGCGCCGTGGCGCTTGGAGAGTTTCTTTTTGTCCTTGCCAAGAATCATGGGAAGGTGCCCGAAGACGGGGTACTCCCAGCCCAGCGCGTCAAAGATCATGAGCTGCTTCGGCGTGTTGGAAATATGGTCCTCCCCCCGGATCACGTGGGTAATTCCCATGCAGTGGTCATCAATGACCACTGCGTAGTTGTAAGTCGGCATACCGTCGCTTTTTATCAGCACAGTGTCCTTAAGGGTGTCGCTCATAACTTCAATCCGGCCGTATACAACGTCGTCAAAAGCCAGGGGGACTCCCGAAGGTGTTTTAAAAATAATGGCGGTCCCTTCCCTGTAGGCCTTCCCTTCTTCCACCAGCTGCTCCGCAAATTTATGGTAAAGATCCAGCCTTTCCGACTGGCGGTAAGGGCCGTAGTCCCCCCCCTTGACCGGGCCCTCGTCCCAGTCAAGGCCGAGCCAGCGCATTCCCGCCATGATTGTGTCCTCGTACTCTTGCGTGGACCTCTCCCTGTCGGTATCCTCGATTCTCAGGATAAATTTGCCTCCGTTATGGCGGGCCCAGAGCCAGTTAAAAAGGGCGGTGTGGGCTCCCCCCACGTGAAGCGCCCCCGTGGGGCTCGGAGCGAACCTTACTCTTACAGTTTTATTCATATACCTTCCTCCCTGAAGCCGCAATTTCAAAATCGTTCTGTGCATGAAACCGGACAATGAGTTATTATAACCCAGTCGAGGCAAAGCATGAAAAGAAAAGGATGTGATCCCCATGGAGGGGAAAAAACTGCTCCTGGTGGACGGTCACGGGCTGGCCTTCAGAGCTTTCTACGCCCTGCCGGAACTTACCGCCCCGGACGGGACCCCTACGAACGCCCTGGTAGGGTTTTTTAATATGCTGCAAAAAGCCCTTGAGGACTGGACGCCCGATATGTGGGCAGTAATCTTCGACGCCCCGGGCCCTACCTTCCGACATGAGGCTTACCCGGACTACAAGGCAGGACGGAAACCCACGCCCCCTGAGCTTAAAGTCCAGGTCCCCATTATTTCCGAACTCCTGGGCCTGATGGGCGTACCCGTAGTGACCCGGCCCGGGGTGGAGGCGGACGACGTGCTGGCCTCTTTCGGATGCTCCGCCGCCAGGGAGGGCGTGGAAACTCTAATTCTCTCGTCCGATAAGGATATTCTCCAAATACTGGGCCCCGGCGTCTCCGTTCTCCGGCCGGGGAGGGGAGTAAGTTCTTTTAAACTGATGGACGACCAAAATTTCCGGGAGGAGTTCGGCTTTCCTCCCTCCGCCATGACCGACTACCTCGCGCTTCTGGGCGATGCTGCGGATAATGTCCCCGGAGTCCCGGGGGTGGGGGACAAGACGGCAAAAAAACTTCTTGCCGACCACGGAGACCTGGACGGAATATACGCCGGTCTGGACTCCCTGAAGCCCGCCCTCAGAAAAAAACTGGAGGAAAACAGGGAACAGGCTTACAGGAGCAAAGAGCTGGTAACCCTTCTCTGCGAGGAAGAGGAGAATGTGAACGGCCTTCTCCCGGCGGATGGCAGCCGGGAGGAGTTTTTATCCCGGTGCAAAGCCCTGGGCCTTCAAAAACTCGCCGAAAGCATGGCCCCGCCCGAGAAGGGAGGGGACGGCCGTCCGCGGAGCCGGGTAGGCGGCGGTCCAATGGATTATTATGTTTTCCTCCCTGAAATTGAAGGGAAGTACCCCATGGGGCTGACCCTCAAAAGCTTTACCCTTGCGGGGCCTTCGGAAACCAGAACCGGCGCCGCTCCGGCAGAGGCCCTTGAGGCCCTTGCCTCAAGGGGCGGGGAAAGCGTTCTCTTCCCGGACTACAAGACGGCTGTCGCCTGCTTCGGGAGCGGCCTTATTCCCGCCGCGCGGGTTATGGATTTTAAAACTGCCCACTACCTGCTGCACCCGGACGGGAGCGGGCATGACCCCCGGGAAGCCCTGTCCGGGTATGAAGGGCTCTCCTTCGGGGAAAGGGCCCGGCTCATATCCTCCGGCTACAGGGAATTGGCAGAAAAGATGGGCCGTTACGACCGGCTCGGGTCCTTAATGAAGGAGACCGATATCCCGCTTATTCCCGTGCTGGTGGATATGGAGAAAAACGGCATAGGGTGCGATATCGCCTCCCTTCAGACCCTTGCAACGGACCTTTCGGAGAGGCTTGCAGGCATTGAGGAAGAGATAGCCCATAAGGGCGGGGAGAGGATAAACCTCAATTCACCAAAGCAGGTGGCCTGGCTTCTGTTTGAAAAACTGGGGCTGCCCGCAGGAAAGAAGACCAAGACCGGGTACTCCACCGATATCTCGGTACTTGAGGGTCTGTCGGCCATGGGAGCCCCCTTTGACGAGGTCCCAAGCCTCCTGATAGAGTACCGGGAGCTGGCCAAGATGCTCTCGGGTTTCGTTCACCCGCTGGAGAAGTACGCGGGCGAGGGATCGGGCATAATTCACGGCGTCTTCGAGCCTGCGGTTACAGGTACGGGCCGCCTCAGCAGCAGAGACCCCAATCTGCAGAATCTGCCCTCCTACGGAGAGTGGTCGGTCCGAATAAAAAAATGCCTCCACCCCGCCGCCCCGGGCAACGTCTTTGTATCGGCGGACTACTCCCAGATAGAGCTAAGGGTGCTGGCCCACCTAAGCGGCGACGAAAGGCTGCTGGAAGCCTTTGCCCAGGGCAGGGACATTCACAGGGAGACCGCCTCCTGGGTCTTCTCCACCGACCCCGCCATGGTCACCGGCGAGCTCAGGCGGGTGGCCAAGATGATAAATTTCGGCCTCCTATACGGTATGAGCTCCTTCGGCCTCGCCCAGCGGCTGGGCATCGGCAGGGCGGAGGCGTCGGACATAATAGAGCGGTATTTTAAGGCCCTGCCCGGCGTAAAGAACTACCTGGAGAAGAGCTACGAGGACGCAAAAAGAAGGGGCTTTGCCGCGACCCTGTCAGGCCGTATCCGGCCCCTGGACGAGGTGCCTGTCAGCCCCAGGGACAGGGACGCTTTAAGAAGAGTGGCGGTAAACACCCCCATCCAGGGGACTGCCGCAGATATAGCCCGAAAGGCCATGATTGACTTTGCCGCCGCCTTTCCGTCCTCCGGGAGGGTCAGGCTTGCGCTGCAGGTCCACGACTCCCTGGTCTGCGAGTGTCCCCGGGGAGAGGAGGAAAACGTAAGGCGGTCCCTTGAGAAGATTATGGAGGGGGCGGCCGCCCTTGCAACCCCCCTTAAAGTGGAGTCAAAAACCGGGGAGAGCCTGGCGGAAGTTTGACGTTAAATTTTACCCTTCCTGTGGTAGAATACCCCATTGGAATTGTGTAAAACCGAAAAAGAAGAGAGGAAGATGTCCCTTGTTGATGAGAACGCTGAGGTCCCAGGTACGGTGGATAATGATTGCCATCGTAATCCTGTTCGTCCTGTCCATATTCGGAATGTACGGCTTCGACGGCGCCCGCAGAGCCCCTTCGGGAGGCGGCGAGGACTATGTAGTAGCCGAGATCGACGGCAGGGCGGTTATGCGCTCTACCCTGGAGGAGCAGCTTCGGGGCTACGTGGAAAGAGCTAATATAAAGGACATAACCTCGGCGGATATCCCGCATTTGTACCAGGTCGCCCTGGACAATATAGCAATCTTCTCCCGCCTCTCCAGGGAGGCCGCCGAATCGGGGCTTAAAGCTGCCGATACGGAGATTGACGACGCGGTAAAAGAAGTCAGCGAGCAGTTCCCCACAAAGGAGGCCTTTATGCAGTACCTGGAGCGGTCCGGCATAAAGATGAGCGCCTTCAGGGAAAACCTGGCCAGAGAGGTCGTTCAGAGAAAATTAATGGAAAAATCCATGGGCAGCCTCGAAGTGACCGACGAAGAAGCAAAGGAGCTGTACGAGCAGCTGAAACCCCTCTTCTTCCACTCGCCTGCGGGATGGTCCATGGACTTTGTCCGGGTTAAAACCGCAGAGGACGCCGGGAAAATAAGGGCGCTGGCCTCCGAAGGCAAAGACTGGAGCGATGCGGTTTCGGCCGTTGCCCCGGAGAACGTGATAGATAAAACTCCCGATACGGGGCCCATCTACTTCCCCGAGTCGGCCTTCAAGGACTATATGGCCGTTATGGCATTTCTAAAAGAAGGGGAAGTCAGCCCCGTCATGGAGATTGCAAGCGACGACCTGATGATTGCCGTCAAAAGAGGAAAAGTGGAGGAGAAGACCGCCCTCTTCGAAGAGGTCAGCGGCGACGTAAAGGGCATCCTTATGGAAGAGAAGGCGAGAAAGGCCCAGTCCGACTTCTTTCAGGGGCTGAAGGAGAGAGCCGTGGTCGTCATCCATGACGAATCCCTCTTCCCGAAAGCTGAAACCGCAGACGAGCCGGCCTCCAAAAACGACGGGACCGACGTCTCTGCGCCGGGAGACGAAGGGGACAAAAAATAAGTTGACAGATTATTTTACCGCTATTGACATAAGAAGGGGCCCTTAATAGAATAGACCCTACGGTTACGGTGGGTTGGCCGAGCCGGCTGAAGGCACTCGCCTGCTAAGCGAGTAGGGGGGCTAAAACCTCTCTCGAGGGTTCGAATCCCTCACCCACCGCCACTATAAAATGAATGCGCCGGTAGCTCAGATGGATAGAGCGGCGGTCTACGGAACCGCAGGAGATGAATTTAATCCGCAAACCCTTGCAATTACTGCCTTCACGGTTTTCAAGGTACACGATGGGCGACGGTCCGAAAAAACGATGGCTTACATTTGACGCTTCCTGACTATCAGGAGGCGTCTTTTTTGTGTCCTTTCCCAGCTGGCCAGGGG
>JAAYQT010000098.1 GCA_012519165.1 Synergistaceae bacterium | reverse complement strand
CCCGAGGTTATGGATAAGAGAGTGGTCCCGGCAGTAGCCAAGGCAGTGGCCGAGGCGGCGAAGAAGACCGGCGTGGCAAGGATTTAAAGCGCCTGTCCGGTTTAAAAAATATTTAGGAGGGAAAGAATTATGAAGAAGGCTATTGTAGCGGCAATTGTGGTAATCGCGCTCCTTTTCGCGGCCGGACCCATGACGTCCGTCGCCGAGGCCAAGACCTACCGGATCAACATTGCCACCGCCACCACGGGAGGCGCCTACTATCCCATAGGCAACGCCATGGCCCAGATCTGGTCCAAGAACATCAAGGACGTCCAGAGGGCTTCCGCCCAGTCCACGGCCGGAACCCCCCAGAACGTGGAGCTTATGCAGGACGAGGAAGTACAGGTTGCCATCGGCCAGACGGGCATCTGCTACTACGCCTACACCGGCACCGGCACCTACGAGGGTCAGACCCCCTATAAAGAGATGAGGGGCATGTTCACCCTCTACCCCAACGTCATGCACTGGGTGGCAGGCTCCGAGTCGGGCATCAAGTCCATCGCCGACTTCAAGGGCAAGCGTTTCGTACCCGGCCAGGTTGCCAGCGCCACGGAGGTCAACAGCCGCGAGATGATGGAGCCCTACGGCCTTAACTACATGAAGGACAAAGGCGAGACCAACGTCACCGCCGACTACCTCGGCTACAACGAGGCGGTGGACCTCATGAAGAACGGTCAGACCGACGGCGCCCACATTGCGGGCGGGGTACCCACCGCGGCTGTGCTTGACACTATCTCCTCCGGAGCGGGGTACCTCATCTCCATCGAGGAAGACAAGATGAAGGAAATAAGCGAGAAATACCCCTGGTACTTCCACTACACCATCCCCGCCGGGGCCTACTCCAGCAAGGGGGAGGACATCGAGACCCTGGCCGTGGCCAACATCCTGTTCACCGACGTAAGGCAGGACGAGGAGCTCATCTACCAGCTCACCAAGGCAACCTTCGAGTACCACGACGACCTGGTGGCGGCCCACAAGGCCACAGAGTACACCGTGCTTGAGAACTCCCTCAACGGAATGCCCATCCCCCTCCACAAGGGCGCCGTAAGGTACCTTAAGGAAATGGGCGTTGAGGTTCCTGAGAAACTTATCGTAGACTAGCCGTTTTGTGACGGAAAACGGGGGGAGGGGGCGGTTGTCCCCTCCCTTGTTTGTTCGCAGGGAGGATTAAATTTAATGACTGATAAAAACGGCAATCTCCGCGAAGACCGGGAACCGGTCGTGGAAGTAATTTCGGAGGAGACGGCGGAGGCGGTCCTTGAGAAGGCCGACGCCGAATCCCGCTTCAGAAAATACACCGGCAGATGGGCTGCTATTATTACCATAATCGCCGTGGCCATGTCCCTTTTCCACCTTTACACTTCGGGCTTCGGCACCCTGATGGCCATGAAGCAGCGGAGCATTCACCTGGCCTTCCTCGTTCTGCTGACCTTCATCCTCTACCCCGGCTCAAAGGGGGCCCCCAGACAGCGCCCCTCGGCGGTGGACTGGGTCTGGCTTGCCCTCTCACTGGTATCGAGCCTGTACATCTTCTTTGCTTTTGACGCCTTCAGCATCAGGGGCAGGGCCATTACCGCCGACATTGTCATGGGCGCCATCCTTATGGTCTGCATCCTGGAGGCCACCAGGAGGACGGTGGGCAAGGAGCTCATGATCCTCTCCCTGGTCTTCCTGGCCTACGGCTACTGGGGGGAGTACATCCCCGGCGTGCTGGGGCACACGGGCTTCAGCCTGAGGCGGATAATATACCAGATATACCTCTCCTCTGAAGGAATCTTCGGCGTATCGCTTGGTGTGTCATCCACCTACATCTTCCTCTTCATCCTGTTTGGGGCATTCCTGACCGAGACCGGCATGGGCCGGTTAATCAAGGACCTGGCCATGTCCCTTGCGGGGCGCACCATCGGCGGAGAGGCCAAGGTTTCCATCGTGGCCAGCGGCCTCATGGGCATGATCAACGGAAGCGCCGTGGGCAACGTGGCCGCCACCGGGACCTTCACCATCCCCCTCATGACCGGGGCCGGCTTCAAGCCCGTCTTCGCCTCGGCGGTAGTGGCGGTGGCCGGCACGGGAGGCATGATCATGCCCCCGGTCATGGGCGCGGCCTCCTTCATCATGGCTGAGTTCCTGGGGGTGCATTACGCCAAGATCATGCTTGCGGCGGCAATCCCCGCGGTGCTCTACTATGTGGCGGAGTACGCCTTCATCCACATTGAGGCGGTAAAGATGGGCATGAAGCCCATCCCCCGGGAGGAGATAGTCCCCATCGTAAAGGTGATGAAGGAGCGGGGGCACCTCATGATTCCCATAATTGCCATAGTCTACCTGCTCCTGATAGGCAGAACGCCTCTTTACGCAGCCTTCTACGGCATTCTTATATCCATTGCCGTAAGCTTTATTTCCAAAGAGACCAGGCTTACCCGGGCCTCTTTCCTGCGGGCCATGGAGTCGGGGGCCAGGCAGAGCGTGGGCGTGGGCATCGCCTGCGCGGTGGTGGGCAACATCATAGGCATCACCAACCTGTCGGGCCTGGGCCTCGTTCTTGGGGACAACATAGTCTCCCTCGCGGGGGGGAGCATCCTGGTGACTTCTTTCCTTGCCATGGTGGTCTGCATCATTCTGGGGATGGGCCTTCCTACCACTGCATGCTATATAGTCACCGCCACTATCGCGGCGCCCGCCCTGGTAAAGCTGGGGATCAACCCCCTGGCGGCCCACATGTTCGCCTACTACTTCGCCTGCCTTTCAAACCTCACGCCGCCGGTGGCTATCGCGTCCTACGGCGCGGCAGGCCTTTCGGGGCAAAACCCCTCCGCAGTGGGCTGGGCGGGCTTCCGAATTTCCCTTGCGGGCTTCCTGATCCCCTTCACCTTCATCTACAGCCCCACACTGCTTCTTGAGGGGGGCGACTATGTTGCCATAGCCCTTTCCACCGTGACCAGCTTTATTGGCGTGATAGCCCTGGCCTCGTCGCTGCAGAACTACATCTACGTCCGCATGAATGTCATTG
>JAAYQT010000097.1 GCA_012519165.1 Synergistaceae bacterium | reverse complement strand
TATCCCAGGCCGAGCAACCGGCCGCCCTGGTAGACGGCCACTGCGCCGCCGTAGCCGATGAGGGTGGTGTAGACTATCATGAAGGCTGTCCACTTCCAGCTGCCCGTCTCCCTTTTGAAGGCGGCCACCGCCGCCGCGCAGGGCACGTAGAGCAGGGTCATCACCAGGAAGGCGTAGGCCGAGAGGGGGGTAAACAGGGAGGTAAGCCCGGCGGCCAGGTTAGCGCCGAACAGGGCCCCGAAGGTCCCCACCACCACCTCCTTGGCCAGGAAGCCGAAGAAGAGGGCCACCGCCGCCTGCCAGAAGCCGAAGCCCGCCGGAGTGAAGACGGGAGCGATAAAGCGGCCTATCCCGCCGGCCAAACTGTCGGAGGCGCCGTACTCCACTCCCCAGGGAAGGCTCGCCAGGGCCCACACCACGAAGACCGAGAGCAGAATAAACGTGCCCGCTTTCTGCAGGAAGGACCGGCCCCGCTCCCAGGCGTGGCGGAGTACCATGGCCGCCGACGGAATGTGGTAGGGGGGAAGCTCCATCACCAGGTGGGACGACTCCCCCTTGAACAGGCTGCTCCCGAGGATTTTTGCGGCGGCGATCCCCACTACAATCCCCAGGATGTAGAGGGAGAATACCGCCGTCCCGGCGTAGGCGCCGAAGAAGATGCCGGAGAACAGCACGTACACCGGCAGCTTGGCGGAGCAGCTCATGAAGGGAAGAATCAGCAGGGTGATCATCCTGTCCCTGGGCCGCTCCAGAATCCTGGTGGCCATTATGGAGGGCACCGTACAGCCGAACCCCATGAGCATGGGGATGAAGCTCTTGCCGTGGAGGCCCATGACGTGCATGAGCCTGTCCATGACAAAGGCCCCCCTGGCCATGTAGCCCGAGTCCTCAAGCAGGGCTATGAAGGCAAAGAGGATGAAGATGTGGGGGAAGAACACGATAACCGACCCCACGCCCCCAATGAGGCCGTCCTCAATGAAGGACACGAAAACGTCGGGAATCCCGGCCCCGGCAAGAAGGACGGCCGCATGGGCGCCCAGCGCGTCAAAAACCCCTTCAAGCATCTCCTCCAGCGGGTCGCCCAGGGCATAAGTGAGCCTGAACATGACCCACGTCACCAAAAAGAACAGGGGCAGCCCCAGGGTTTTGGAGGTCACCACCCGGTCGATCCTGTCCGAGAGGGAGAGGCGGGCCTTGAGGGAGAGGTCCCTGGTAAGAGATTCTCCCGATACGCCGGAGACAAAGCCCCACCGCCGCTCGATTATGGCGGTCTGCACGTCGTAACCCAGGGCGGCCTCCACTTCGGCCCCCGTTTTGGCCATTATCCCCTCCAGGGCCTCCGTCACTCCCCCTGCCTCCGCCGCAGCCTTTACTGCGCCGTCCCCTTCAGCGTACTTTACCGCCGCAGTCCGGGCGGGCAGTCCCGGTATGAGGCAGGGCTTCGCCGATAGAAAGGCCTCCATTTCGTCAAAGAGGGGGCTCAATCGCTCGCCGTACGGAAGGGAGAAACCCTCCCCTGTCTTTGCATCCGCCTCAAGCTCCCGGAAGACGGCCTCTTTAAGCTCGTCAATCCCCTCTTTGCGCCGGGCCACGGTGGGAACCACGGGAATCCCCAGCAGGGACGAGAGCCTTTCCATATCTATGGTTATCCCCTTGTCGGCGGCGGCGTCCATCATGTTCAGGGCAAGCAGCAGGGGAACGCCGGTCTCAAGCATCTGGGCGACCAGGTACAGGCTCCGCTCCAGATTCGAGGCGTCGGCCACCACCACCGCCAGATCGGGCCTTTGCTTCAGCAGAAATTCGGCGGCAATCTCCTCGTCCAGGGAGGCGGCGCCGAGGCTGTAAATCCCCGGCAGGTCCACAAGCTTGACCTCGGCGTCCTTCTTCCTGAAAAAGCCTTCCTTTCGCTCCACCGTCACCCCGGGCCAGTTGCCCACGTGCTGGTTCGACCCGGTGAGGGCGTTGAACAGGCTGGTCTTGCCCGTATTGGGGTTGCCGGCAAGGGCTACGGTGAAGGCGCTCATCGGCATCCTCCGCTGCACCCGGCGCACCCTTTGGGCCGGATGAATACGGCGTCGGCCTCGTCAACCCGGAGGCTGAGCTCATAGCCCCGGAACCATACCGACACGGGATCGTTCAGGGGGGCCTTTCTCTCAATCCTGACCTCGGTGCCGGGGACGAGCCCCATCTCCAAAATCCGCTTCTTAAGGCTTCCGTCCCCTTCTATCTTTGAAACTATACCCCCCTCGCCTACGGCAAGGGAGCTGAGCGTCTTCTCCAACCCTGCTGAA
The DNA here is from genome assembly GCA_012519165.1 of Synergistaceae bacterium. Taxonomy (GTDB): domain Bacteria; phylum Synergistota; class Synergistia; order Synergistales; family Aminobacteriaceae; genus Aminivibrio. The sequence goes on along the minus strand of JAAYQT010000097.1, from coordinate 6,269 downwards.
CAGCCTCCGAATATAGCCATGTCAATCCCTCCGCTATCAAGTGTTATACCTATCTAACTTTTGCCGGCCGAAAAAAAATAACAGGCGCGTTTACGCGCAGGGCCCGTTCACAAAAACCTTCAGGGCCATCCCCTGGCCGAGGGCAAACCTGGATTCGCCTATCTTGAGAAGTAGGGGCCCCCCGCTGTTTTGCACAACGTTAACTTTCACGCCGGGTACAAGCCCCAGCTCCGAAAGCCGCCTGCACGACTCGCATCCGCCCGCCACCCGGGCAACGGTTACTTCGCTTCCTTCAGGCGCTATGGTTATAGGGCACATCTTCCATTCCTCCTCGTTTATAAGGGCCCCGGTCCGGGCCCGTGCAAATCCATACTGACGCCGCTTCCGTCATTTTAAGGGTTATTTCGTTTCCATCGGCTTCCAAATTCACAAGCTCGTCTCCGGGGGGAGCGGCCAGTCGAAGGATGGCGGCGCCGGGCGAAAGCCCCAGCGAAAAAAGCCTGCCGCGGAGGGGTTCTTCTGCCGTGACCCTGGTGACAACCCCTTTTTCCCCCTCGGGGATCATGGCGAGAGGCCTGGGCAGCTTACGCTCGTCCCCCATGACGGAGAGAAGGTCCTTTACCCACTCCCTGCCCTCTTTTTGGGCCCGGGCCAGGTAGTCGGTAAAACCCATTATCCTGACCTCCGCCTCCTCGTCCATCTCGTGCTCCAGGACGCACGCCATGGCTTGCGCCCGCTTTTTGTCGAATCCGAGGATATCCTCAAATAAAAAAGTAAGATGCTCGTGACGCCTGTGAATTCGAAGGGCCCTCTCCCGGCCCTTTTCCGTCAGGCGGAAGGCGCCGTACCGCTCGTGGCTTACCATGGAGGCCTCCGAAAGCCTTCTTACCGCCGCCACCACCGTGGCCTTGGCCACCCCCAGGGCGTTTGCCAGGTCGGTTACAGTGGCCTCCCGGCCGGAGATCTCCAGGGCAAAAATCTCTTCCATGTAGTCTTCAATACGCGAGGATATGGGCAGCCTGATCACCTCCCCGAAGCGATGACGGGCACGCCTCCAAGTTAGATACATCTTACTTTTTCCGGCGCCCTTTGTCAATAGGGAAATTCTACTTTGTAAGTATGAATTGAAGGAGGGGCTCCCCTGGGGGGAATTTCTAACGGTTACCGGGGAGAGAGAATTCCGGGGTCTTCGGTTATAACTTTCAGGCAGGCCTCTACAGCCTGCGGGTCGTAGTATATTCCGCTGAATTTTTTTATCTCTGCTGCGGCGGCGTCCAGGCCCAGCGAAGGACGGTAGGGTCTGTGGGAAGCCATTGCCTCCACCACGTCCGTCACGGCCAGGATGCGGGCCTCGGTCATAATCTCTTCACCCCTGAGGCCATGAGGGTAGCCGGAGCCGTCCAGCCGCTCGTGGTGCTGCCGGGCAATCTCCGCCACGGGCCAGGGAAAGTCTATCTCCTTCAGTATCTGGTAGCCCGATTCGGCGTGGGTCTTTATAAGGTCGAACTCCAGCTCCGACAGGCGGCCCGGCTTGCTTAGTATTTCGCTGGGGATCTCCACCTTGCCCACGTCGTGGACCAGCCCCGCAATTCTAAGGCCCTCAAGGCGTCTGTCGCTCAGTCCCATGGCTACGCCTGTTTTAAGCGCCAGCAGGGAGACCCTCTCCTGGTGGAGGGTGGTGTAGGGGTCCTTCCTGCCCACTATCTGGCCCAGGGTCCTGATAGCGTCGCCAAAGGTCCCGGTCAGTTTTTCATAGGCGGTCAGGGCTTCCCTCTCCGACTCCCACCTCATGACCGAAGCCGCCATGTTGTGGGCCGCCGTTCTTAACACGTCCTCCTTCATGACTCTTTCGGCCAACCCCTCATCATCAAACGAGAGCGCCAGGAAGCCCCAGAAGACGGAGTTAAAAAACACGGGCGCCGCCACAAACCACAGGGGCGCCCCCGCGGGCATGGCTACTCCTGCGGCCTTCGCTACCTCCCCCAGGTGTCCCTTGATGATCCTGCCGCTTCTGATGTCGGCAACGGCGCCGGTCAACGAGCCGTCCAGCGGGATGAGGCTCAGTTCAACAGAATGGCCCCGGTCCGTCACCGGTCTTACGTAACGGGCAAGAGCCTTGGCGACGGAACGCCTCTCCCCGTCTGCAGAAAGGCGGTAGAGGCATGTCACGGCTGCGCCTGTTGCCTCGCCGAAACCTCTGAGAGCGAACTCCAGGGCCTGCTGCTGGTTGTCCAGGGATACCAGGAATCCGCTCCCCTCCGCAACCGCCCGGACTAATCTGCCATGGAACCGCAGGTCCTCCTGCACTTTTTTTCTCTCATCCAGTTTGGTGATGGACTCCTCGTAAAGTTCCGCGTTTTTGAGGGCCGCAGCCGCTGAGGCGGCCAAAATCTCCAGAGAGTCGGGAAGATCGTCGTCAAAGGGGGGGTCGCTATGAGTAAACGCAACCGCCATGATGCCCTTTAAATCTTTCCCGTAGTAGAAGGGTATAGCGATAACGGTTTCAACATCCTTAAAAATTGAATCTCTAAGCCGGTTTTCGTAGTTCTGATAGTCCCGGATTACAATCCTTCTCTTGAATCTCAATACTTCCGAGAAAGCGCCTATGGTGTTCTTGCCGGTTTTTCCGATTAAAGGCGCATACAAACCCGTTCCCAGGAACCAAAAAAATTCACCCTTTTCTTCCTGGTTTACGGAGAGAATTCCGTGCTCCGTCCCGGCAAGTTCGCAGGCCTTTACTAAAATCCGCTCCAGCAGAGCTTTCGGGTCCAGCTCCTCAAAAAAAGCCGCCGAGCTATCGTTTATCAGGGCGAGCCGCCTGTTTCTGGTCTCCGCTTCAATTTCCGCCCTCTTAAGCTCAGTAATATCCGAAGTAATCCCGGCAACGCTTGTCAATTGCCCATGGTCGTTCCTTACCGCCGCGCCCCTGAAGGCAATCCATAATTTTTTGCCTCCCGGAAGGCAGACAAAGCACTCCACATCCAGGGAAGAAGTCTCGCCGGAAACCAGTCTCCGCCACGCCTCCTTGGCGGGTTCGTTCTCCGGCGCCGCAAGGTAGACGTCAAAAAACTCCTGCCTTGAAACCTGCCAGCCCCCCTCCTCTACGCCGAAGATGGGGCCAAAGTCCTCGCCTGAGAAGGAGTCGGAGGCGGCATCATACTCCCAGACGCTTGCCCCCGCCGTTTTAAGCAGCAATTTAAGCCTGGCCTCCAACGCTTCGGCGTCGAGCAGGGCGGTTTTTTCGTCGGTGACGTCCGTCAGGGTGGACTGGTACGCAAAAATCCTGCCCGCAGCATCCTTCTGGTAGACGGTATGCTCCTCAATCCAGCGGACCTCACCGTCTCTGGTCCGGACCCTGTACTGGAAAAGGGCGGAGTCTTCCCCCCGGGCCGCGGCCTCTTTGAATTCTTTACTTAGCCGTTCCCTGTCCCCGGGGTGAACTATGGTCTCGAAGGGAATCTCCTCCATCACTATTTCGGCCACTGAGTAGCCCAGGCGGGAGATGTTCCCGGTTATGAAGTTTACGCTGTAGCCGCCTTCCGTGTCACCCCCCATGATAATTACGGGGCTGGATGCAATGACGTTTTCGGGGGTAAGGGTTTCGCTGTTCATGGTCTTCCTCCCTTAAAGAAGGTCTCTCCCCCGCCGCTTTTAATTACCTTCACCAGGGCGTCAGAGGCCTCCGGGTCGTAGAGAATACCACGGTTTGCGGTTATCTCGTCCAGAGCGGCCTCCAGTCCCAGGGAGGGCCTGTAGGGCCTGTGGGAGGTCATGGCGTCAGCCACGTCGGCCACGGCCAAAATCCTTGCCTCCGGCATAATTTCCTCTCCCTTTAGACCCCGGGGGTAGCCCGAGCCGTCGAACCTTTCGTGGTGCTGCCGCACCATCTCGGCTACGGGCCAGGGAAAATCTATCTCCGAAAGTATCTCGAAGCCTGCTTCGGCGTGGGTCTTCACCAGTTCAAACTCGGCCGTTGACAGTCTGCCGGGTTTGCTCAGGATCTCGCCGGGGATCTCGGCTTTGCCGACATCGTGGATAAGCCCCGCCACCCTGAGCCCCTCAAGCCGGCCGGATGAGAGTCCGAGCAGCGCTCCCGCGTCCCTGGCCAGGGCAGATACCCGCTTTTGATGCTCGATGGTGTAGGGGTCTTTTTTGCCCACGATAAAGCCGATGGCGTCAATTACGTCGTCAAAGGTTTTTTGCAGGCGGACATAGCCTTCTTTTACCTCCCGGTCCGCCTCCATGCCCATGGCCGACACGGCAAGGTTGTAGGCGGCGGTTTTAAGAATATTAAGCTCGGAGGCGGAAAATAAAGGGGGGGATTTTATATAGAGAAGGGAGAGGAAGCCCCAGAAGTTCGCCCTTAAGTAGACGGGGACTGCGATTAATCCTCCGGCCCCGCCCTCAAGATCCCCCTGGTAGACCCGGCCGGAAATCAGGCTTTCAAAAACGGCCGGGTAGTCTTCTTTTCTCGCGGAAGCGTAAGGCAGGGGGAGGTCCGGCCCCCCGGGTCTTACGCCTCTGCCCAGGACCCGGGCGACCCCTTCTTCGGAATTAAACCTGAAGAGAACCGCCCTCTTTGCCCCCACAGCCTCCGCAATGGCGACAAGGGCTCCGTCCAGGGCGTCCGGGCTTCCCCTGGAGAGAAGGAGGCCCGAGGCCTCCGCCGATGCCGACGCCATCCTGTTTTGTGCCATAAGCCGCTCCTCCGCCCTGGCCTTGTTGGCAAGCTCCCGGCGGGCCGCCTCATGAAGCCTGGCGTTCTCCAGGGCCACCGATGCAAGGACGCCAAACTGGTCGAGGGAGGCGGCAAAATCATCGTCAAGTTCGGGGGATTTATTTGTGTAGGACAGGGTAAGGCCGCCAAAGTTCTTTAGACCATAGTAAAGAGGCATGATAATGCCTGATAAAATCCCGTTAAACCTGGGGTCGTTCAGCGTATCGGGGCTTTCGGCGTAATCTTTCAAAAAAATCCTTCGCCTCTCCCGCAGGGCCTTTGCGGTCAAACCGCTGTCCGAGGGCCTTGTCTCGCCTATCATGGGCTCGTACAGGCCTACGCCGTACTTTCGCCGGAAGGTTTTTCCCCCGTCCTCCAGGAGGTTTATCACCCCGTGCCCCGCTCCGGAAAACTCTATGGCGTTCCGGAGGATTTTTTCCAGCAGCCGCTCCGTATCCACCTCCTCCATAAGATCCCGGGAGAGGGAGCGGAGAAGCTCCAGCCGCCGGCCCCGTACTCGGGCCTTTTCAGCCGCCTTTTTTAATGCGGTGACGTCGGCGCAAACGCCCGTCGCCCCATCAAACCGTCCTTCGTCGTCAAACCGGGGGAACATCCTTACGGACATGTATTTTTCTTCCCCTTCATCCGACATGAGGGTATGCTCCACGTCTACAAAGGGAGAGCCCCCCTCCTCCAATCTGTGCCAGGCTTCTTCAAATTCGGAGAGGTTTTTCAGGGGGATCATCTCTTTAAAAAACTTTTCCCTGGAGATAGTTATCCTTTTTTTAAATTCCCCGCCAAAGGGATAGCAGCCGGAGCCCGCAAACTCGTCCAGGCGGCTGGAGTACTCCCAAAACCAGATCCTGGAGGCCATTACCACCCCGACTATATCTCTCTCACGGCTTTTGGCCCTGCTTTCGGCCATCTCCCGCCTGGTTCCGTCCAGTAGGGCGGACTGCCATGCAAAGGTTTTTCCCTCCCCATCCCGGTGAAAAACTCTGTAGTCCCTGACGGGGACGGCCTCCCCAAAGGGGGTTTTAATACGGTACTCCAGAACGCATTCAAAAGAGCCCGAGGCGGCGCATCTCTCAGCCGCCATTCTTACCCCCGGCAGGTCGTCGTCATGGACAAGGGAGTCCGCAGTAAGGCCGCCGCCCTCCAGGTCATCGGAGCGGTAGCCGAACCGGGAGACGTTTTCGGTGACAAAGTCCACCCAAAGTCCGCCGTCCGCCCTTCCGCCCATAAGCACAACAGGGCATGACAGAATAATTCGGTTAAGACCGGACGCAAAACCGTCGGACACGACTTCGCCCCCTCCCGTGATAAATTTAAAGCTGTCTGAAGGCCCTTTCGGACGGCCGAAGTTTTTTCCGGAGCGCCGATGCAGCGGCGCTTAAAACGTTTAAACCAAAGAAATCTTATCATAAAACGGCAAAAATAAAAAAGTTTGCTTACATCCAAGCGCAGGCCACGGGACGTCCCGGTTGAATAACACAACTGCCCCCGCCTTTGATATAATAGCTATAATGCATTGAATACACTTTCGGAGGTC
>JAAYQT010000096.1 GCA_012519165.1 Synergistaceae bacterium | reverse complement strand
GGAAGGGTCCCGCCCTTTTCTGCCAGCTTTGCTATTTCCGTCACAGCCGCAGTCTTAAGGCCGCTGAAGCTAAAGGCGATCTCGCGGCTTCCCTTCAACGGTACGGGGAAGTCGAAACGGTTCGGGTTTCCCGCGCCCGCCAGCCGGTCCACATGGGGGCCGCCGGGGTAAGGAAGGCCCAGAACTTTTGCCGTCTTGTCGTAGGCTTCCCCCGCTGCGTCGTCCCTGGTACCCCCAAGAAATTCGTACTTTCCCCACTCTTTTGCAAGGACTATCTCCGTATGGCCGCCGGAGACTATCATGCACAGGAAGGGCGGCTGAAGCTCCGGGAAGGAGACCACGTTGGCAAACATGTGCCCCTCCAGGTGATTAACGGCCAGGATTGGCACTCCCCAGGCAAGGGAGAGGGCCTTGGCGGCCATAACCCCCACAATGAGCGACCCCATTAAGCCGGGCCCGGCAGTAACGGCGATAAGCCCTATTTCGGACGCCGGGTCTGTAACGCCCCCCCTGCGGAAGGCCTCCTTCATCAGGGGGAGAAAGGCCTCCAGGTGCATTCTTGCCGCAAACTCGGGTATTACCCCCCCGAAGGGGCTGTGGGCCTCCACCTGGCTGGACAGAAGCTCGGCCCTTACGTCCCTCTGGCCCCGGAGCAGCGCTACTGCCGAGTCGTCGCAGCTGCTCTCGATTCCCAGGGTTAAAAAGTTGTCCCCTGATCCCGTCATCGTTTGGGGTACTCCAGCTCCGCCTCGTACTCCCCCACCGAGAATCGTACTTTCTTGCCCTTTACGGAAGCAAGGGGGACCGCAACGGCCAGGTCGGCGGTCAGTCCGGGAGGCAGATCCCCCAGGGGCGCCAGGTGCTTGTTTGTGAGCAGGTCTTCAGGGCCAAGCTGTTTTTCCCCGATGGTGATCATGGAGAGGTCCAGGGAGAGGTTTTTTATTGTCCTTACCCTTATGATGAAAAGGGCCTTCTTTTTTGTCTCTCTGCCGCCATAGAAGCCCGTGCCTGTCTTCAGCCATTCGGGGGCCATGGAGTCGGACCAGGCCGCCTCAGCCAGCTTGCCGTCTGCGTAAATAAAGGCAAACTGGGCCCTTGCGCCAATTATCATGTCCCCAAGGGGTTCCCCTTCGTACCAAACGGACGATGTTCTTTCGTCAAGAAGGCTCTGCAGGTCCCGGGCCGGGCATGCGGATCCCGGGGCTAATACCGCAATCAGGGCCAAAAATACCGCAACTTTCTTAAACTTCATCACTCGCTCCTCCTCTTTCGTTTCGTAATGGCGTCTTTAAGCCACGCCCATTCCTGGAACGCCATGGCCGCAGTGACGGCCCCGTAAACCGCGCATGAGGCCAGGAATACGCCCCCCACCCAGGCGGACCGCGCCGCCGCCCCTCCCGCCGCGGGGTATGCTACGGCCGAATTGTACAGGAAGACCGTGCCTGCGGTAGCGGCAAGGGAGACGGCCATTTTAAAAATCCAGGAGGGGGGGAAGAGGCCAAGAGGCCTCCCTAAATTTCTTGACAGCAGCTTTATGCCCACCCACCCCGAAAGGGTGAAGGAGAGGGACGTAGCCAGGGCAAGGCCGCCGAATCCCAGGGGCTTCATCAGCGCCAGGGAGGACAGCGCCGTTGCAGAAACGCTGGACAAGGTTACCCACAGGGCCTCGCGAGGGAGGCCCCTGGCGTAAAGCCCCCTCATTATCACCGTGGAGCAGGCCATGCCCGGGAGGCCAATGGAGTACATGGCGAGGGAGACGCTTGTCCCCTCCCATGCCCACGCCCCGAATGCGCCCCTGAAAAACAGGAAGTGGACGATCTCTTTCGACACCAGAATCATCCCCAAAGTGACCGGCAACACTATGAACAGGGCAAACCTCAGAGATTCGGCCATAATCTCTCTGAACTCCTCCACCTGGTCGGCGGAGCGCCGGGAGAGCTGGGGCAGTACGGCCTGGGAGACGGCAATTACAAAGAGCCCCAGGGGAAGTTGGATTATCCTGTTTGCGTAGTTCAGTACCGATATGGCCCCCTCGTGGAGGAAGGACGCCAGCATCCGGCTTATCACCGGGTTAACCTGGTTCAGGGAGAGCCCCGCCGCATAGGGCAGAAAGAGGGAGAGCATTCTCCTGAGGTCGGGGTTTTTTAGATCGGGCTTCCCCGGCAGGAGGGAGAGACCCAGTTTTGCCGTCCACCCCCACTGGAGGGCAAACTGGCAGAATCCCCCCGCCAAAACGGCTGCCACAAGGCCCCAAACGCCCCATCCCGACGCCAGAAGCAGCGCCATTACAATATAAACCAGATTGCTCAGGGCCGGGGCGAGGGCGGGCACAAGGAAGGAGCCCATGCTGTTAAGCGCGCCCATGGCCAGGGCTGCCAGGGAGACAAACAGAAGGAAGGGGAACATCCACCGGGTTAGGGATACGGCCATGTCCGCTTTGACAGGATCGAATCCCGGGGCCATAATGCCCACCAGGAGAGGGGACAATAGAACTCCGACGCCCACTGCAGCCCCCGCCGCAACCAGAAGGACGGTAAAGGCCTTCCGGGCCAGTTTTTCCGCCTCCGCGGCGCCCCTGTCCTTCAGAACCCTTGTAAATACGGGTACAAACGAGGCTGACAGAGCCCCCTCGGCAAGAAGCTGCCGGGCAAGGTTGGCCAGGGTAAAGGCCACGTTGAAGGCGTCAAGGGCCCCCGACGCGCCGAACCAAGCGGCGGTAACTATCTCCCTTACAAGGCCCAGAACCCTGCTGGCCAGAGTGCCCGCCATCATGAATAGGGCGTGGCGGACCATGGTGGACGTTGATTTTGCCACTATCGGCAGCCTCCCTGAAAAATCGCCCCCGCCCGCAGGGGCGGGCGAACGGAGAGTGAATGCTTTGGTAAAAACCGTGCTTTGGTGCGTTGGAAACCCCATTATGGCCGACGACGGGGCAGGCCCCGCCCTCTACCGGGAGCTGCTCGGGGATCCGGCGGAGGGGGTTTCCCCCGTCAACTGCGAGACGGCCCCCGAGAACTACCTCGGCCCCCTGAAAAAAAATCCGCCCCGGCGCCTGGTGGTGGCTGACGCCGCGGAGATGGGCCTGCCCCCCGGCTCCGTCCGCCGTATTGGCCTTGAACGGTCGGGGGACGTATCCTTCAGCAGCCACGGCATCCCCCTTTTCCTGCTTCTTGAGCCCCTGAAGGACGATGTGGAGATTTTTTTAATCGGCATCCAGCCTGCGTCCAGGGGCATGGGAGAACATCTCTCCCCCGAGGTACGGGGGGCCGTTAAAAAAATTGCCGGAATCCTCCGGCGGGGGGAAGTGGACGAAATAGAACCCTACCAGGAAAACCGGTCCCCCAGGTAGAACTTTCTGGCCACTTCACTGTCTGCCACCTCGTCGGGGGGGCCTTCGATCATTATTTTGCCCTGGTGTATTACGTAGGCCCTGTCGGTGATGGCCAGGGTGTCGCGCACGTTGTGGTCGGTGAGCAGGATTCCGAAGCCCTTCCCCCTCAGGGTAAGAATTATCTGCTGGATGTCGTAAACTGCGATGGGGTCTATGCCGCTGAAGGGCTCGTCAAGAAGCAGAAAGTCCGGCAGAATTGCCAGGCTTCTTGCAATCTCCACTCTGCGCCTCTCCCCGCCGCTGAGGGAGTAGCCGGGAGTATTTACTATCTTCTGGAGGCCGAAGTCATCTATAAGCCTGTCGACCACGCTTTTAGCCGATTCGCCGGGAGGAGGGTTCTCCTGGAGGACCAGCTCCAGGTTCTGCCTTACCGTAAGATTCCTGAAAACGGAGGCCTCCTGGGGAAGGTAGCCCACCCCCAGCCTGGCCCTTCTGTAGACGGGCAGGCTGGTCAGTTCACGGGAGTCGATGAAGACAGTGCCGGCCTCGGGTTTAATAAGGCCCACTATCATGTAAAAGGTAGTGGTCTTGCCGGCGCCGTTGGGCCCAAGCAGCCCCACCACCTCCCCCATGTTCACGTCCAGGTCAACTTCGGAGACCACCGTGCGGCCCCTGTAGGATTTTACAAGACCCCTGGCGGTTATTACCTTGCTCATTTTTTATCCTGGCCCTCTTCCGATTTGAAGATGAGCCGGGGTTTTCCCGTGGCCTCCACCCTGTTTTTATCAGGGTAGAAGATTAACGTGGATGAAGTCAGGGACCGGGCCGCCTGCACCGCAGTCACGCCGCCGGAGACCACCAGGGTCCCCCTGGCCCGGGAGTAGACGGCTTTTTCTCCCTTGATCTCGGTGGGCTCGCCATTTTTGGGTTTCGAAAGAAAATACACGCTCCCCGTGGCCGTGAACTCCTCCATCACCCCTCCGGAGAGCCTTCCCTCGGCGGCGTCGCAGACAAGCAGATAGCCTTCTTTTGTGTCGGCGTACTTTCGTATTTTTGTCCCCCAGAAGTAGTCGCCCTTCATTCGGAGTTTGTCGGCGTCTATCTCCCTGGGGCCCCAGTGGCCCTTTACCTTGCCGTCGAATATGAATTCGTTGGGCTCGGTGAAGACCCCGGACAGGGTCTGCCCCTTCATGTCCACCTTATCCTCAATCCAGGCGCCGTGTACATGAACGCCGCCCTTCATCATAAACTCCTGGCGGTTCACGTTTCCCTCCGCCGTTTGGGAATCGGCGGCCAGGGCGCCCCTGGTGACCTTCACGTTACCCTCGGCAAAAAAGTCCCCCGTCTCCGACTCGTACCTCATCTTGTCCGACGTAAGCTCCAGGTCCTGGGCGAAGAGAGGGGAAAGGGCCGAAAACACCAGTAAAAAAGCAGCTGCGCATATCCGGGCGTATCTCATAGGACAGCCTCCCGTACGGAATTTTTTACCATTGTACAGGAAATCTTTCTTCTTCCAAGGGCTCAATCGCCGAGAAAAGCCCTGGAAAGGGCGGACGCTGCGGCCTCCACGTCGGAGGAGGCCACTATACAGGCCAGCTCGGTGGATGCGGCGGCTATCATGTCGATGTTTACCTTTCCCTCGGCGATAACCGTGAACATCTGGGAGGGTATCTCCGGCCGCCCCCCCAAGCCTTCGCCCGCCAAAGCCACCTTTGCCACTTCGGAGTCGAAGGTTACACCCTGAGCGTCCACTTCGGCAGCAAATTTCCGGCAGATTTTTATTGCGCCGTCCAGGCCGCTCTTTTTAACTATAAAGGCTATGTCGTTAAGCTGCCCCCTCATAACGCTCTGGACGATCATGTCCGCTCCCACCCCTCCTTCCGCCAGGGCGGAAAAGAGGGCGGCGGCCACGCCCGGCACATCGGGAACGCCAAGGACCGCAACTTTGGCCACGTCCATATCGCTCAGGACTTCTTTTACCACCCGGCCGCCCGAGTCATCCAAACCAAATGCCACCGAAAAACCCCTTCCTTTCCTGCGGGAGCTTAAACTTTCAGGAACTGAGACGTTCTTTACCACTGAAACCCCGCCGGAGTCCTCCGACAGGACAAAAAACCGGGACCTCACTCCGGACCGGGTGAAGATGGAGCACATGAGCTCCGCCACCCTGCCGGCCTCTTCCCTGGCAAAGGCCAGGAT
>JAAYQT010000095.1 GCA_012519165.1 Synergistaceae bacterium | reverse complement strand
TAAATGCCTGCCAGTGAGAAGTGTACGAAAACTGCTTCCAAGTGGGCCTGCTCATCTTCTGCCCCTTGTCGGGAGGGGTAAGTCTTAGCAGGTCCAGCCCGTCCTTGTGGATTTCTCCCAGGATACTGTCCTGGAAAATTCCGAAGACGGGGTAGTCCCTGGCGTTTAAAAAGTAGAGTCTGTCGTCGCCGGGGTCGAAGGTAAAGCGGCTGTCCTTTCCGGTGGCAATGCGGGAATCCTGCCTCTGCCCGCTGCCTCCGTCGTAAACATGAACCCGCAGGGATATGTTGGACCTCTCGTAGGTGCCCAGGGCTTCCCGTTCTTTTACCATGACGGAAAAGATCTCCATCTGGACGGCAAAGTCACCGGGTCTTCTCCCGCCTGCGAACCACCTCTCAGCTCCGCCTTCGTCAAGAATTCTAACGTCGGCGAGAGGGTCCTGCCGGAGTAGCGCCGCCAGGTATTCGGTCATCTTTTGTTCCAGGGTGTTTACCGGATAGTACTTGCTCTCCCAGACCTCAAAACCTGTGAAGTTTAAAGTCGGCAGAATCGCCAGGGTTCTCCTTGAAGCTTCTCCCGGGACGCCGCGGGAGAAGACCAGAAACAAGAGCAACAGGGCGGCGGCCCGCGTCTTTCTAAGGGAGTTCATTCTATCTGCCTCCAGACCTTTATCAGGTATACTTTCCCATATATATTTCGGCTTGGAGGGGCGTAAAATCAAGGAGTTAGATTTAACGACCGCAAATTTTCATTCCGGCGATAAAAAGACCAAATTAATGCTATAATGAACGGCGTTACAAATAAGAACCCAATATTTTTGAGGAGGAAACAAAATGAAGAGACTTGACGTGTTTAAATGCGACCTTTGCGGCAACGTGGTTGAGCTCCTTCACGCGGGCGGGGGAGAGCTGGTATGTTGCGGACAGCCCATGAAGCTTCTTCCGGAGCAGACCGCTGACTCCGCCACCGAAAAGCACGTTCCCGTGGTGGAGGGCAAGAAGGTTAAAGTCGGAAGCGTGCCCCATCCCATGACCAACGAACACTACATTGAGTTCATCGAGATCGTGGGAGGCGATAAAATCTGCAGAGTTTTCCTGAACCCGGGCGACGCGCCGGAAGCCGTTTTCGAGGACTTCGTCCCCGAAATGAGCAGGGAGTACTGTAATATTCATGGACTTTGGAAGGCGGAGCTGTAAATGATAAGCAAAAAAATTGAAGACGCGTTCAACGATCAGATAAACGCGGAGCTTTATTCAGCCTATATCTACATGGCCATGTCGGCCTACCTTGAGTCGGTGGATCTCAGCGGAATGGCCCGCTGGATGACTGTTCAGGCTCAGGAAGAAGTGGATCATGCTAAAAAATTTGCGGACCACATCGTTGAGCGGGGAGGGCGGGTCAGGTATAAGGCCATCGACTGCCCTCAGGAAGAGTGGAAGTCGGCGCTGGACGTTTTCAAGGGCGCCTACGACCACGAGAGGTACGTTACCGGCAGAATCAACAGCCTCATGGACATTGCCATTGAGGAAAAGGACTACGCAAGCCAGGTCTTCCTCCACTGGTTCATCGAGGAGCAGGTCGAGGAGGAGGCCTCTGCCGACGCCATCGTCAAGAAACTTGAGATGATAGGCGAAGGCGGCCGGGGAATCTACATGGTGGACAAGGATCTCGGCAAGAGAGAGGCCGACTAGTTTAAGCCTGCATCTTACAAAAGGACGTAAATTTGTTGTATCATTGAGCGGGAGCGCGAGTTCCCGCTCAATCTTTTTTCCGGAGGAGACCTTCATGGACAGCATTATCGACCCGAGAGCCCTTTTTACCCTTAACTACGGAGTGTATATTGTTAGTACGGAGTACCAGGGAAGGAAAAACGGCCAGATAATAAACGCCCTCATGCAGCTCACCGCAGACCCCATCTGCATGGCTGCCTGCCTTCACAGGGACAACTTTACCACCGAGCTGGTGGAGAAGAGCGGGCGTTTTACCGTGTCCGTCCTGGAGGAATCAGTCCCCCTCCAGTTTATCGGCCAGTTCGGGTTCCGGTGCGGCAGGGATTTCGATAAATTCAGCGCCTGCGCCTTTGAGACGGGGGAGGACGGCCTGCCCTTTGTTACAGAGCACGCCCTTGCCTGCATGGAGCTTGAGGTTATATCCGTACAGGAGATTTTCACCCACAAACTTTTTACTGCCCGGGTACTATCGGCGAAGGTGCTTAAAGAGGGAGTTCCCCTTACTTATGCGAACTATCACTTCATAAAGAAGGGCAAATCCCCGGCAAATGCGCCTACGGCAGTGTTTAACAAAATTAAATGACGACAGGCCAACTCTTTGAGGGCCGGGACGGGCTATGACTATACCTGCAAAAACCGCCCTCTCGCCTGAGGCCCGTCTGCTGGCCCGCTTCCTCCCCCGGTTCGAGGAGGCCTACCGAAAGTTTAATAAAAGAGAGTACGTCTCCCCCGACCCTCTGGAAAAACTCTATCTTTACGACGCCCCCGCAGACAGGGAGGCGGCAGGGCTGGCAGTTTCCTCCATCGCCTACGGAAGAGTGGCCCAGATTCTGAACAATGCGGACAGGCTCCTGGCCGTGCTGGGGCCCTCTCCTAAAAAATTTCTGGAGGAGACGCCCCCCGGAGATCTGCCCGGGCTGTTTAAAGGGTTCAAGCACAGATTTACCGCCGGTCCCGAAATGGGGGCCTTTTTAGGCGGCGTCGGGGAGGTTCTAAGGGAGTACGGCGGCCTCGAAGCGTTTTTTAAGAACTGCCTCGAACGGGGGGACAGTTTTGTCGACGCCGTCTCCCTGTTTTCCGAAGGAATCAGGGCCAGGGGAGGCCTGGAAAAAAGCTTCCTGCTGCCCTCTCCCCGGGAGGGCAGCGCCTGCAAGAGGCTTTTTCTCTACCTGAAATGGATGATCCGCTCCGACGACGTGGATCCGGGGGGCTGGAGGGCGGCTTGCCCGTCGGAGTTATTGCTCCCCCTGGACGTACACATGTTCCGTATGTGTTCCTCCCTGGGCCTTACCAAAAGAAAAAGCGCCGACATCAGGTCCGCCGTAGAACTTACGGGGGTTTTCAAAGAGCTTCTTCCCGAGGATCCCGTAAAATACGACTTTGTGCTCACCAGGTTCGGCATCAGGAGGGAGATGAATGCAGGGGAGTTTGTAAGTTTATGTCTGGAGGGTGATGAAGTATGACAGGTAAGAGGTTGCGTCTTTTTGGAACGCTGCTTGCGCTGGCGCTTTTGACGGCCTCCTGCGCTTTTTGTTCGGACTGTGACTCAAAGGCCGCGCTCAGTCAGGCCCTTAAAAAAGTAGCCGCGTCGCCCGGCAACGGCGTTGCTCACGGGGAGCTGGCCAGGGCGTACAATCTTAACGGCGAACCGGGCAAGGCGGCCTCGGAGGCAAAGGAAGCCCTCGCCCTCATTCCCGGCTACCCGCCTGCGGCGCTGGAGCTTGCCCACGCGCGCAGGGCGGAGGGGAGGCACGAAGAGGCGGCGGAGCTTTATAAAACCTACCTTTCGTCAAACCCCCGCTCCCCGGAGGGACTTGCAGGCATCAGCGAAAGCCTGGCCCGCCTGGGCTTTTGGGACGAGGCCTTTGCATCGGCCATGGCTGCAATCAAAGAAGACCCCCGGTCTCCTGACGGATACGCCGCCCTGGGCAGGGCTTACAGGATTGCCGGACGGTTTGAGGAGGCCTCAGAGATCCTTGGGCAAGGCCTGGCATTCAACCCCGGCCGGGCGGACATCCTGTTCGACATGGGGATGTGCTTTGTTGAAATGGGGGACCGCCCAAACGCCCTGGCCCTGTATGAAAAACTGCTGGAGATAGACAAAGACAGGGCGGCATTGCTTTTTCAGCAAATCTACCCCTGAGGGGGCGGCGAAATCTCGTCGCAGAAATTTTCGTGAAGCAGTTCTTCCAGACACTCAGTTCCGCAGACCGGAAGGGTGATCATCAGCTTTGCTATGATGGCCTCCCTGGTCATGTCCTTGCCGGAAATGGCCCCCAGGGACAGAGTCCTTTTCCCCACTTCGTAGACGCTTAAGTCCACTCCTCCGTAAACGCACTGGGTGGTTATCACCACCGGAATGTTCTTCTCCCTGAACCGGGCGATGGGGTCCAGCAAATTCTCACCAAGGTAGGGCACGCCGCCGAGCCCCAGGGCTTCCAGAACTATGGCCTTAGGCTCCGCGTCGGCCAGGTGGTCCAGGAAGCGGGCCCTGAACCCCGGAAAGAGGGTTACCAGGAATATAGAGGTCTCAACTTGCAGGGAGGATACGTCCACAGGGTACGCGGGCGCCAGATAGGGCGCCTCGCCCAGAACCGCCTTCCCGTTCGTAAAATGTCCCAGTTCGGGGTAGTTGATGCTCGAAAAGGCAGTAGTATCATGGCTTAAAATCTTTTGGGACCTGGGGCCGTGGATAAGGCGGCCGTGGAAGGCCACCGAGACCCCGGTCCTGCCCTCCCGTGCGAGGGCCGCCAGAAAGGCGAAGGCCTCCCTTACATTGCTCTCGGCGTCGGAGCCCGGCTCCCCCATGGGGAACATGGACCCGGTTATGACGACGGGCTTTGAAAAGCCCGGCAGAAAGAAGGAGAGGGCGGAGGCGGAGTATGCCATGGTATCGGTCCCGTGAAGGATTAAAAAACCGTCGTATTCTTTCTCCTCCGCCTTGAGGCACGCCGCTATCATCTTCCAGTCCTCCGGCGACATGTTGGAGCTGTCCTTTGAGAAAAGGTCCAGGATGGTGACGGCGCCGTACTTCCCGATTCCGTCCAGGGATGCAAGAAGTTCTTCCCCCGGCATGGACGGAGTAAGGCCCATGGTTCCGGGCCTGGACGCGATGGTTCCCCCCGTGGAAATCACCAAAAAATCGGCCATGGTATCACCTCTTCAAGAACAAATTTTTTTTCGGATTGCTAGCCCTTTACCCGTCTAAGAATTATTATGCCAAGGATAAAGGTGTAGGAAAGAACGGCAATGGCCGGCCTGCTGGACCCGGTCCATTGAGTGATGAGGCCGAAGACGGCGGGCCCCAGGATTCCTGAGAATTTGCTTGAAATATCGTAAAATCCGAAAAATTCGGCTGCTTTGCCGGGTGGGATCATTGATGCAAAAAAGCTTCTGCTTATGGCCTGGGTCCCCCCCTGCACCATTCCCACCGCTATGGCAAGAGCCCAGAAATGCCACACCTCACGCACAAAGATTGCTGCGAAGGTGATGCCCAGGTAGAGGTAGAGGCCTGCGAGGATCGCCCTTTTGCTCCCGGTCCTCACCGCCAGGGCGGCAAAGGCCAGCGAAAAAGGAATTCCCACAAACTGGGTCACGAGGAGGGCCCCCACCAGGTGGGTCATGGAGATGCCCAGGTTTGCGCCGTAGATGGCTGCCATTCTGATTATAGTCCCTATGCCGTCGTTATAAAGCCAGAAGGCCAGCAGGAAGACAAATAAATTTTTATAGGTTCTTATCTCCCGGAAGGTGGACTTGAGCCTTTCGAGGCCTTCCAGAAAGAGCGAAATACCGGATAAGTCCTCCCCTCCCGGTTCCGCTGCCGGTTCGTCAACAAAGAGAAGGATGGGCGCGGTAAAGGCGGCCCACCAGACGGCCACCGACAGAAAAGAAAGACGGGCGCCTGCCGTGCCGGGAAGGATTTGAATAAACAGCAGGTTTACCGCAAGAAGGGCCCCGCCCCCCAGGTAGCCCAGAGCGTAACCCTGGGCTGATACGGCGTCAACCCTATTTGCCGGAACCAGGGAGGGCAGAAGGGCGTCGTAGAATATCATGGAGGCGGAAAAACCTATAGAACCCCCTGCCATGAGAAATAGGGCGAGCATCCAGTCTCCGGGGCCCACAAAGGCCATTCCGCCGGAGGACACCACGCCCAGGACGGTGAAGACGAGGAGCATCTTCTTTTTTGTGCCCTTTACGTCGGCCGCAGCGCCCAGGACAGGGGCAAAAAATGCGCTTACCAGGAGGGAGAAGGCCGAGGCGTAGGCCCAGTAGGCAGTTGAAGAGCTGGGGGCAAGCCCCCGGGAGGCCACCTCGGTAAAGTACACCGGAAAGACGGCGGCCATGATGGTAGTGGCGAAGGCCGAATTTCCCACGTCGTATGAGCACCATGACAGAACTTTGCGGTCCATTTGGCGGAAAAAGAGCATAGCGTCCCCTTAATGGCCGGAAAAAAGCCGGATGATAGATTCCCGTGTATCATACCATTTTTATCCGCCTTAACCCTTTCCGCAGGAAAAGAAGGCTATGGAGAATCAACTATCCAGGGTGCTATAATCAAAATAAGACAAAAGCGGCGGAGGGTTGCCTATGAGCGGTGAACGTCCCGGCTGGGACTCGTACTTTATGATGATTGCAGGTGTGGCGGCGTCCAGGAGCACGTGCCTCCGGCGGAAGGTGGGCGCTGTAATAGTCAGGGATAACCATATCATCAGCACGGGCTACAACGGCGCCCCGAAGGGGCTTCCCCACTGCGGGGAAGTGGGCTGCCTCAGGCAGCAGCTGGGCATCCCGTCCGGCGAGAGGCACGAAATCTGCCGGGGGTCCCATGCGGAGATGAACGCCATAGCCCAGGCGGCAGCCGTGGGGACCAGCACCTCCGGGGCCGCTATGTACTGTACCCACGAGCCCTGCTCCTTCTGCACCAAGGCCATGATTAACGCGGGGATAAAAAAACTGGTCTACGTCCATCCCTACCCTGACGAACTGGCCTCGGCCATGAGAAAAGATGCGTCCATGGCTGTTCAAAAGCTGCCGACGGGGGTTTTCGCCGAGGTGTGCCGCCTGATGGAGGGCCTCTTTCCCCCGGAACAACAATAATTTTGAGGAGGAAGACCGTATGGAAGTCACCCGGGAGGGAGCAATGGAACTGCTCCGAAAACACAACAAGGACGAGAGCAATATAAGACACGCGCTGGCCGTGGAGGCCACCATGGGCTACTTTGCCGAAAAAATGGGGGGCGACGCGGAAAAATGGAAGCTCGCCGGCCTCCTTCACGACATTGACTGGGAGACGACCCAGGAAAACCCGGAAAAACACACCCACGAGGGGGCCAGGTGGCTAAAAGAGGCGGGCTACCCCGAGGAGCTGAGCCGGGCCGTCCTCGCCCACGGGTGGAGCATCTGCTCCGACACAAAGCCCGAAAGCGATATGGAGAAGGTCCTCTTCACCGTGGACGAACTCACCGGCTTGGTGATTACGGCGGCCCTC
>JAAYQT010000094.1 GCA_012519165.1 Synergistaceae bacterium | reverse complement strand
TTGTAAACGAACTGCTTACAATTAAAACCGTCTCCTTTGCAGCCCTTCTGACAGAAGAGGAGGACGGCGTAAGGGCCAGCCTCCGGTCCAGGGGAGCCCTTTCAGCCTCAGACGTAGCCAAGGTCTTCGGCGGAGGGGGGCACCTTCAGGCAGCCGGCTGCACCCTGCCTCTGCCCCTGGATGAGGCGGTTAAAACCCTTAAATCATATATTGAGGAAAACAATGTCTCTCTGCGGAGTTTTTCTGCTTGCTAAGCCTGTAGGCATACGCAGTTCTGCGTGCGTTGCCGCTTTAAAAAGAAGCCTAGGCAGGGGGGTAAAGGTCGGGCACGGAGGCGCCCTGGACTCCACGGCACAGGGACTGATGGTGTTGCTTGCCGGGACTGCTACCAGGGTTAACGACCTTGTTACGGGGCTTCCCAAGCTTTATGAAGTAGAGTTCAAACTTGGCGAGGAGCGTTCCACCGAAGATTTTTCTGGTGAAACCACCTTCACGGGGCCTGTCCCGGCCAATGCGGCAGAACTTATCGGGGACCTCATCCCCGGCCTTCTTGGAGCGCGTCTTCAGACGCCGCCCGATATTTCAGCCGTTTGGGTCAAAGGGAAGAGAGCCCATGAAATAGCCCGCTCGGGAGAGAGGCCCGAAATTACCCCCAGGCCGGTTCACATTTCTTCCGTCAGCGGCCTTCAGAGCCTTGGAGAGGACGCTTTCAGAATAGCCGTCCGGTGCAAGCGGGGCACTTACATAAGAAGCATAGTAAGGGACATAGGAAGGGCTCTGGGGTGCGGGGCATACGTAATTTCCCTTACCCGGCGCAGCATAGGCGGCTTTGCGCTGGAGGCGGCGGCGTCCTTTAACGATCTTGAGTCCCGGCCCCATGAAATGGCGGAACGCATACTGCCCCTTTCGAAACTGGCTTCGAACTTCTACTGTTACGAATGCAGCCCGCAGATCGCTGTAGACCTGAAGTCCGGAAAAACCGCCCCTCTGGCGGAATTGCAGTTTCTCTGGCCCGGCGAAGAAAGCCCCGAAGGGAAGGCCGCAGTTTTGGGCCAGGGGCTCTTCAGCTACGGCGAAATTCTGGCGGAGGGCCTGTTCAGGCCCCTGACCAATATTTTTTTCGAGGATAAGCCATGATTGCGGTTTTAGGCGCTTTTGACGGATTTCACCTTGGGCACCAGAGGCTGCTCAGGGCGGCGGCGGACCTGGCTTTGAAGTCTGGGGGGGAGGACGACTGGGGCGTTGTCACCTTTACGCCCCACCCCGGAAACATAGTCCGCGGGCGGAAAATCCCGGTTCTCTTTACTGATCCAGAGAGAGATCTGCTGAGCAGGTACTTCCGTATACCCGCCACTCTTAAACTCCCTTTTTCACGAGCCCTTGCAGACCTGTCTCCCGTTGCGTTCCTGGACTATATAGAGGATATTCTTCCCCTGTCGGGAATTGTGGTGGGGACCGACTTCAGATTTGGCAGAAACAGAGAGGGAGACGTCGCCTTGATGGAGAAAGAGGCCGAAGAACGCGGATGGAGCTTCCGGGCGGCGGAGTCGCTGGTTATCGGCGGCGAAAAAGTTGCCAGCAGCTCGATACGAAACCACGTGGCCCACGGCGCCATGGACCTTGCAGAAAGCCTGCTGGGATATCCCTTCTTTTTTACCGGGACGGTTGTCCGGGGTGAGGGAAGAGGGAAAAAACTGGGTTTTCCCACTGCCAACATAGACTACCGGGCGGAGAAAGTGCTGCCGAAAAGAGGAGTTTACGCCGTATCGGTATATGTGGAAGCCAAATGGATGCCAGGGGCTCTGAATGTGGGAGTGAACCCGACCTTTCACACAGGCGGCGGCGAAGTAAGGGCGGAAACCCACATCATTGGATTTAACGACTCCCTTTACGGCAAAGAAATTTTTGTTTTTATTGAACAATTTTTAAGGGAGGAATCAAAATTCAACTCCCCTGAACTGTTAATCGCCCAGATGGAGAAGGACGTCCGGGATGCAATGGACTTTTTTTCCGCAAAAAAACTGAACCATGAAAGATTATACGAACTTTTTGCATCGACCATGGATGGCAGATCCTGAACTCTATTTTTCAATCACCGCAGTTGAATGAGTATAAATTCAGGATTTTACAAAACCAATTAGGAGAAATGCAGTTATCAAGATGAAGACGCCAAGTTGTATCAGCCTATTTCTTGCTGTTGCGGTTCTGCTTGCCACCGCCGGAGTGGCGGCCGCCGCGCCCAAATATGAATGGCGCCTGGCCTGCGAGACAATAGCAGGTAGCGTGGCCGACTACTACGCCCGGGAGTTAGCCAGGCTTCTTAAGGAAAAGTCCAACGGGGATATCCAGCTTGAAATCTTCCACTCGGGTACCCTCGGCACGCCTACGGAGATGTTTGAGCTAACCCTCAACGGGTCCATTGAGTTCTGCCTGACCGGACCCAGCCAGTCGAGCTCGATCGTACCGGAGAACCAACTCCTGGGTCTTCAATTCCTTTTTTCAGACGACCCCATAGTAAATAGGGACTTCCTTGCGAAAAGCAAGGTTTTAAACGTCATGCTCAACGACATTTACCGCCAGAAAGGACTACAGGTCCTTTCCTACTTCGCAGAGGGCGCCATGTTCTGGACTGCCAACAAACCCATAAAAAAACCCGACGATTTCAAGGGAGTAAAAATCCGCGTAATGCCCTCAGAGCTCCTTGTAGAGACGTACAGGGCCTACGGCGCCAGCCCAACGCCCCTTTCTTTTACCGAGCTTTACAGCGGACTTCAGCTCAACGTAGTGGAGGCCCAGGAAAACGCCCCCGCCACCATTCAGGAAATGAAGTTCATGGACGTGCAGAAGTACCTCATCGGATCCCGGCACAACGTTTATGTAATGCAGCACCTCGTCAACCTCAACTTTTTTGAGAACCTGCCCGGGGACATCAGAAAAATTCTCCTTGATGCGGTGGAGGAAGCGCAGCCCTATATCCAGAACGTCCAGGAGGAGCTGAACCAGACCAGGCTCCAAATGATGATTAACGGCCTTAAGCCCGGCCAGGAGTACTACGACCTCACTCCCGAAGAGAGGGAGGAGTTCAGGGAGATCTCCAAAAAAGCCAACGCCAAGTACTTCGAACTTTCCGGGAATCCCGAACTTGCAAAGCAGCTTCTCGACGCCTTTCGAGATGAAATGGCCGAAATGGAAAAAGCGGTAGAATTTAAACCATAAAAATGTTTAAGATCGGGAAAAATTCAACCTCCGGCCCTTGAATTTTTCCTCCTCCGATGGTAGTATCTCCGTTGTTCATGGATACAAGGTATTTTCACACTCCATGACGACCGCCTGCGGGCCTGTAGCTCAGTGGATAGAGCAACAGCCTCCTAAGCTGTAGGTCGGCCGTTCGAATCGGCCCAAAGCGCTAAACCATTCCAAACACTACATTTGACTGCCCTCAACGGGGGCAGTTTTTTTATTTTGACATTCAGCCGCTCTCATTGCACTACAATAATTTCCCCTCTCCGATTTTTCAAGGTTCCGTTAATGTCAACCCTTAAACCTTCCCGCAAGGGGCGCAATGGTGTCTGCCTCATTGGCGGCCACAAGCCGATTTGACCATCCCTGAAAAGATGCTTGCTATAGTTATCCACAACCTTTGCAGCCCATGGTATAATCCTACCATGAGTAAATTTTGCAAGCAAGGGGGTGAGCGCATGGAGGGAGCAACCAGGCTTACAATCAGGCGGATGCGCCAGGGCATGACCCAGCGGGCCTTGGCGAAGAAAATCGGGATTCATCCTTATGTTCTATGCGGAATCGAGCGGCGCAAGCTCACGGCAAGCCCGGAGCGCAGGGCGGCGATCCTTGCCGTCCTGGGGGGAAGTGAAGCTGTTTTTTTCGAGCCGTCCGGACTTGCGAGACAATAGCCGGACACAAAAAAAAGCCCGGCTGCGACCGGGCGGAAAGCAGGTGAATCGGTTGGGGTATTCTTATTATAGCAGGAAAACGGTGTTTGACGAGCTTTACAGGCAAGAAAGACTTGTGCGTGAGGCGAAAATCCTCAAGGAGGCGGGGGAAGCCTCCTGGGGGCGGGATGATGAGGAAGAGAAAATGTATAGGCGGAGCTTGCAGGTTATCCATGTTGCCAGACGTGAGATTTTTCGCTTGAGGAGTACGTTGGGGACGATTTCCTGGATTACTTCAATTCGGCGGCCCTCCGCCCGTGCCCGTCGTTCTCCAATCCGCAGCGCAGCCAAAAGCGGCGGCGACGATGGGGGCGGTGATGACGGCGGATCTGACCAAGGAGAACCGCCTAAACCTCCTCAAAATTTAAGGCCCATTCAAGCGCCGCTTCTGGCGCACAAACCTCATTCTGAAATAAACCATTCAAGTTTTCCTCCCCTGCGGGGTATCCGTCTGGGCTGTTGGTCTATGTCCGGGGGGTGGGCGTCGTGACCTGGGCCAGAACCGGCGAAGACGTAAGACGCCACGGCACGCAAAAGGCGGCTATCCTTGAACACTTGCGATCTGGAAAGCCCCTGACACAGGATGTGGGGCGGGAGCTTTGCGGGGCCATGAGGGTAGCTTCCCGAGTTGCTGAATTGAGAAAGGCCGGACACTTAATCCTGACGTTGCGAAACGCCGCCGGAGTTGCCGTGTATGTTTGGTTGGCCGGGCCAGGGGGTGTCGTGGAATGACCGCCTACATGGAATATCTGCGACGTTCCGTTGAGGCCGACTTCCCCGGTGGCAAATGGGTTGACTGGGACGGGAAGAAGGGTATAGGCTGGCTCATTTCGTCGCCGCTCCGGGAAGACCGAAACCCAAGCTTTATTGTCCTCATCGACGGCAGAAACGCCTACGACAGGGGCACGGGGAGAAATTACCTGTGGTCAGAGCTTTACCGGCTTACAGGGAAGCAGGAGCCGATGAGCGAAGAGGCCTTTTACCGCCAGGGGAATAGCCGGGTAAACATCGACACCAAAAAGATCATCGAGCACGGGCAGGGGAAGACTGACAGTGAGGACGAAAGGAAAAGAGCCGAGGCCTTTCAAATGTGGCGTGAAGGAACTCCGGCCACGTCGGAGCACTGGTACATCAAAAAGAATGGCCATGATCCCGAAGGGTTGCGAATAACGACGAAGGCATACGCCTTCAAAGGCGACGTAGAAACCCCCGCAGGAACATTGTTAGTCCCCGCCCACGACCTGGACGACACCCTCCAGGGGGTAGAGCGAATACTTCCTGGCAAGAAACGGCACAGGGGCACAAAAAAGGGGTGCTATTTCGGTGACAAGCCCATGCCCTACGACACCCTTTACCTGGTGGAGGGTTGGGCCACTGGGGAGGCGGTAAGGAAGATACTGGGACCGGGCAAAAGGGTTGCCGTGGCCTTCTCTCTCGCCCTGATGGAGACCTTGAACAACGAGATGAAAAAACGCTGTCCAGGGCTTGACGTGGTTTTTCTTCCTGACACGACAGAGGACGGTAGCTCCATTGAACGCCTGCGGAACCGGGGGCTTGTGGTGGAGCTGCCCGCAGGAAGAGGTAAAAATTTCGATTGGGACGACGAGCTTCGGGCGAACGGGCTTGAAGCGGCCAGAGA
>JAAYQT010000093.1 GCA_012519165.1 Synergistaceae bacterium | reverse complement strand
CTCGAACTCGCGACCTCCGGCGTGACAGGCCGGCACTCTAACCGACTGAGCTACGACCCCGCATACTCCAATGAAGCCTGGTGGGCGAAACAGGGTTCGAACCTGTGACCCCCTGCGTGTAAGGCAGGTGTTCTACCGCTGAACTATCCGCCCGAGTGGTGTTCCTTCAACGCGAGGGATAGTATATAAGGAAATACGGTTTGGGTCAACTCCCTGCACAAAGAAAGATTTTTCCGTCTTCTGGAAAAACACCCCTCAGGCGCTCCCAAAGACATTATGGCAGGTACTTAATCCTCCTTCCCCCCCGGAAATGACAATCCGGTCATTTAAGGAGGGAAAACTCAAGAAAACAAACCGGAACACGGCGCCGCCAGGGATGGGGCGAGAAATAGTTCACTTGCATAAATTTAAAGATCAAATAAAATGGTCCAAGGGAATCTACAAGAAACTTTATAGGAGAGATACAGGCAAACTGTACGCACATACAAATGCAGATAGAAGTCGGTTATTCAGACCTCCCGGACAGTATTACAGCAGGCCGGGAAGCGGTTCAAGCCGCCCTTACCCGATCGGGCAGGAACGACCCCTGCGACATTACCCTGCTCTTTTGCACTGCCCGGCACGAACCAAAAGCCGTCTGGCAGGAGACTGCCAGGCTTGTCGGCAGGAATTGTTTAATTTTTGGCGGCGGGGCTACGGGAATTATCACGAACGACCACTTCGGCTACGGCGGCGACCAGGTCGGGGCGGCATGTATCTGGCTGGACGGGTCCGGATTTTACTCCTTCAGTGAAGGAAATCTGGCCGGTGATGAGAGACGTACCGGCGTCAATCTCGGAAGACTGTTCGCCGGGGAGAAGATTTCACCCGAGAGCAGGCTGCTGCTTTTTTATGACAGCATAAAGCGTTCTCCTTCAGGAAACAGCCTTGTATCCGCCACCAGACTACTGGAGGGCATAGAAAATGAACTCGGTTTTCTGCCGGATATTATGGGAGCCGGACTCCAGGGGGACCATATTTTCACTCCCACGGCGCAATTTCTCGGGGACAGAATCGATATTAACCATGCAATGGCGCTGGGCTTTTCCGGGGACATTGCTATTGACAACGTAATAGTCCATGGATGCAAGCCCTCTACCGATTATTTTAAAGTTACAAAAGCCGACGGATCAACCATTCTGGAGATCAACGGAGAACCGGCCCTGGACTTTCTGGACGGACTACTGACCCCTAATCTTACACCCGCTGATTATCCTTTTTTCCTTATTCTCGGGGTAAATCACGGTAAATGGGACGGGGAGTACGATGAAAAACAGTATGCAAGCAGGCTCTGCCAGGGCATTGACACTGAACGCAGGGGCATTGTCATGTTCGAGCCCGACATGGTTGAAGGAACATTTTTCCAGATAATGCACCGTACTATCGACCTTGACTACATTCTTCCCTCAATCCGGGGACTGCTCGACTCCCTGGACGATAGGGAACCCTTCTTCTCCCTTTACATAAACTGTGCGGGAAGGGCGGCAGGGCTTGGAGGCTCAGACCTCGAAGATGCGATGGTCGTTCAGGATATAGCCAGGGGCAGATTTCCCCTCTTTGGAATCTACACCGGCGTTGAGATTGCCTCTTTGGGGGGAAAACCCAGAAGTCTCGACTGGACCGGGGTGTTTTGTGTTTTTTCCAAGCTAAAGAAAGCCGTCTCCCGGCGCAAGAACAGGTCGGAAGCTCTATGGGAGATTGAAGCAAAAAGCCCGGCGTGCAGAGAGCTTCCCTGTAGCGCCCTCAGAGATCTTTGCGTCCGCAATACGTCAAAAATCCTGGGGCTGGATTCTCAAAATATCGCTATAAGAAACGAGCTGGAACAGAAACGGAGAGGGTTTAAAATTCTCGCCGACCTCTCGGACGCCCAGAAAGAAATGGGAGACAAGGGCGATATCCTTATTACGGCAACCCAGCGGATTAACGCATCTCTTAACATGCAGAGAACCGCTCTTCTCCTGCCCTACTTAAAAAGCCAGTTTATCCCGTTTATCCTGCAGGGGTACTCCCCGGAGGAGGAAGAGACCCTTATCGGCCGTCCCATCCGCCTCGACCCTGAATTCACAAATCCTTCAAAGCCCCTTCTTGTCACCGGAGCGGCAGAGGGGAGCTACCTTTCCCGCGTAAGAGAAACGCTTAGGCTGCCCTTCTTTATCTCGATCCCCATCGTATTGGAGGGAGAGCTGTACGGCGTACTAATCACTGGAAGAGACACGGAATCGCCCCCGTTTCTATCCCGCCTCAATCAAAATGATTTAGAGACGGTACAGGCCATCGCATCCCTTTTAGCTACCGCAGTCCTGTATAAAAAGCTGGGTAAAGTGTCAAGGCTGGCCGCCGCCGACCCTCTCACCGGGCTGCTTAACCGCACTGCCCTGGAGCTTAAGGTTAACGAAATTTTAGACAGGGACGATTTTGAAAACACCATCGTTTTTGCCCTTATTGACCTTGACAAATTCAAGGAAATAAACGATAAATACGGACATCTGGCCGGGGACCTCACCCTCAGGGCCTTTGCCGATAGCCTGAAAATTTCATTCCGGTCCACGGACATCCTTTCTAGATTCGGGGGGGACGAGTTCGTTGTTGTCTGCGAAACGGACGGGAATATTGATAATCTGGTCTCCAGGATTGAAGGCCTTGTCAGAAAATGGCGGGATACTCCCATTTCAAATGATGCCGGCGAACCCTTTTTTTCCACTTTGAGCGTGGGAGTTGCAGTTAGCAGAGGCAGGAAGGCAGACTTCAAAGAGCTGATACGCGCCGCCGATAAGGCTCTTTACAAGGCCAAGGAGCAGGGACGGGACTCCCTGGCAATCACTTGTCTTTAGTGGCAGGGGAACAATTTTCCATAAGGAGAAGCTTATCCCATGAAGCTGGAACAGATTTTCGATTTCTCCTACCTCGACGGCCTGGTTTTCTTTCCGGCGGTTCTGGTTATTATTTTGATCTGCCTGGCCGCAGTACAAAGATACGGAAAAAACAGGCTCTTTTTTTCGTTGTTTTACCTCTTTTTCATTGTATCGTCCGCTTTTTTATTCTTACTGGGTTTTTCGGCCGCAGCAGCAGCGGTAATAATTGCTCCGGTCCTTACAGCGGCCCTGCTTTTTGTTAAAGGGAACGGAAATTGACAGCCCTGGCAGTCTTTGTTTTTTTTACCTATTTCCCCTACGGGTGGTGCGCGGCAACAGGAGAGCCGAGAGAAACTTACGGCCTCGTCTGGACTCTGAACAAAAGGGCCGCAGCCGACGTTGCAGCAGCCTCTATTTTTACCCTTCTGCCGCTGACTTTCCTGTCCCTTGTTTTTTTCCGGTCCGGGCTTCCTCCGCAGTATACGGTTATTATTTCAAATGTGTTTTCCGGACTGGCGGCGGCCGTTGCCGAGGAGACTTTTTTCAGGGGATGGGCGCAGACTATGCTTAGAAAAAAATTCTCCCGGTACACTTCAATTTTCCTTGCCTCTTCCCTTTTCGGACTTGCCCACCTGGCGTCCCCCTACGCCCCCTTCGCCCTTTTGGCCTTTTTCCCGGGGCTGATTATGGGGTTTTTAAGGGATCGCCACGGGTCGGTCTTACCGGCAATCATTTACCATTGGGCCGGAAACATTTGGGCCATCTGGTTCTACCCGCAGTTTTAACTGTCGGAAATAAGGAGGTTTTTATATTGAAGCCTGCGCGTTTTGTTTTGCTTAGTCTCGCGATTATTTTTACCCTGATTTTCCCTCCGTCGCCCGCCCCGGCAAACGCTCTGTTTGAAATAAAAATTCCCCTTGAGATAGGGGGGGAGGCCAGGGCGGAGCTTCCCGACGGAAGAGTTTTTGCCCTGGGGAAGGTTACGGGACTGCCCACTGCCACCCGGTGGCCCGGGTATACCGCATCAAAATGGGCGGCGCCGGGAACGGTAGCCGCCTCGGCAGTGAATGCCGTTCACCTGACCGTTTCGGTTGAAAAAGAAGCCGGCAGAACTTTAAGCGTTCTTCCAGGTCATACGGTTGCCCCCGCCGCCGGCGACAGGGCCTACGTTACCCTGGACGTTCCGGCGGGGACCTCCTTTTTCGGCGGCTGGGCGCCACCCGTGGGGACAAAGGTTATGGTGGACCGGCCCGACGGGTCCCGTTCGGCCCTTAACGAGCGCGGCCTTCCCTCTCCCGGCGACGTTCTTGTCTTTCTGGTGGAAGAGGATGCAAGACCCTATATTATCGACGTGGAAAACAGGCCAGGCGGACGGGTAATAGGCTGGTATGACAGCGGGCCGAGAGTGTTGGCCAGGGTGATAAGGCCGGTCCGGGGCGTGGGAAGGTTCGGCGGTACCGAATTTCAGGGAA
Organism: Synergistaceae bacterium; assembly: GCA_012519165.1. Lineage (GTDB taxonomy): Bacteria > Synergistota > Synergistia > Synergistales > Aminobacteriaceae > Aminivibrio. Next base: position 1,287 of record JAAYQT010000093.1, on the reverse strand, counting down.
CGGGCAGAATCAGGGCTAACCACAGCGGGGTTATTGATATAAGCACAGCGCCCAGAGGCGTAGTAGGAGGTTTTCAGTTCCTGCCCTTCCTTCATTCAAAGTCAAAGGAGATGGGAGGCGCCTGGCAGGCAACTCAGTGGCTTATTGTGGGCTCCGAGACCACCCGCCCCCTTCCGGGGACGGCGCCCCTCTTTTTAGGTAACCTGCTGCCCGGCTCCCAGCTTCGGGACAGTCTTTGGGATATGTGGTCCACCTATGGAAGGAAGCCCCTTGTTCTGTGCAGGATCGACGGCGGCCCCTTCGTAAAGCTGCCCGAGGCGGGGGGAAAGCAGGACCTTGCCCTGGCCGGGGTAACCCACCTCAGGATCTACTCTCCTTTTACGAAGGAGCCGCAGGGACGCTGAAATTTTAACCGTCTATTCAGTCACGCTCTTGGTCAGGTTTCTGGGCCGGTCAATGTTTCGGCCCAGATTTCTTGCAAAGTAGTATGAAAAAAGCTGCAATGGCAGAACAGTCAGGAAGGGCGTAAACATTTCGGACGCCTCCGGCACGGTAAGGATATGGTCCGCCGTCCCCTCCAGAGAGTGATCCCCCTCGGTGGTTACGACAATGACCGGGGAGTTGCCGGCCTTTATATCCCGGATGCTTGAGCGGTTTTTTTCAAAATGGCCGTCCCTCGGGGCAATCACCACCACTGGTACCGAAGAATCCAAAAGGGCGATGGGGCCGTGCTTAAGCTCGCCGCCTGCAAAGGCCTCGGAGTGGACGTAGGATATTTCTTTAAGTTTCAGTGCGCCCTCCAGGGCGACGGGATAGGACGGGCCCCTCCCGAGAAAGAGAAAATCCCTTGCCCTGACGTAGGGCAGCACGGCTTTTAAAACATCCTCCTGCCTGCTCAGCGCTGATTGCACTTTGAACGGAAGGGCTTCAAGCTCATCCACAAAAAACCTCTCCCGCTCCTCTCTTAGCTTTCCCTGTAGCCGGGCAAGCTGAAGAGCAAGCAGGTACAGAACCGTAAGCTGGCCGGTAAAGCTCTTGGTGGCCGCCACGCCGATCTCTGGCCCCGCGTTCAGCAGCAGCGTATCGTGGACTTCCCTTGCAATGGTGGAACCGGCCGCATTCGTTATGGCCAGAAGCCTGGCGCCCTTTTCCCGGGCTGCCCTCTCCGCCTCGATGGTGTCGGCCGTCTCCCCCGACTGGGTGACGAAAACAGCCAGGGTGTCCGGTCCTGCGGGGAGGTTCCGGCAGGCGTACTCCGACGCCACTTCCACCCTGGTTTCAAAGCCG
>JAAYQT010000092.1 GCA_012519165.1 Synergistaceae bacterium | reverse complement strand
GCACCGCAGAGAGGATGCCGATGGGTACTCCTGCCAAAATGATAAGAAGCAGCGAAAACACCGCAATAAGGACGCTTGTCTCCGCCCTGTCCAGGATCACGTGTAGCACTGGCTCATGGAAAAAGATGGAGTTCCCGAAGTCTCCCCTAACCACCCCCGAGAGCCACTTCCCGTACTGGACTGCCAGCGGCCTGTCCAGCCCCATGGTCTCCCTGAGCTCCCGCACCTGCTCGGGGGTGGCCTGGTCGCCCAGCATGATCTGGGCCGGATCCCCGGGAATTAAATGAATAAATAAAAACACAATTACAGATGCCAAAAGGAGAGATGGAATCATACTCCCGATCCGCCGGACAATGTACGAAAACATAGGGCCGCCCCCTTTCGCCGGTTTTTTCGCGGACTGCGGGGGGCGCGGCCGGCAGCCTCTTCGGCGCCCCCGCGCTCCCCCGCCCCTATTATCTAAAACAGCTGTCTGTTACCTGGCCGCCTTCGTTTACTTGCCGAAGGAGACCCCCCAGAACTTGGGCCAGATCAGGGACGACTCCGACAATCCCTTGACCTTCGGGCTGTAAATATCATAGGTGAAGTGGTCGCCCGTCTTCATTACCGGGACCTCTTCGTAGACCAGGGCCTGGATCTTGTCCCAGACCTCTTTGCGCTTGCCCTCATCCAGGTTGGTCGCAAAATCTGCGGCCAGGGCCTTTTTTGTGTCCGTGACCCACCAGCCGGGGTAGGACTCGCTCATGAAGGTGAAAAGGATGGGGTCGGGCACGAAGCCGTGGTGGGTGAAGAAAATATCCCACTGGGTCGGGTCGCCCCTCTTGGAGATCAGTGTTGCCCAGTCGTAAATCTGGTGGTCGATGTTGAATCCCGCCTCGGTGAGCTGCTGCACTATTACCAGGGTGGCGTCGTAGTGGAACTTGTAGGCGGTGGACGCCATGAAGGTGATCTTCTCGCCCTTGTACCCCGCCTCCGCGGCAAGCTTTTTAGCCAGCTCCGCATTTCCGGCGCTGAACTTGTCCAGACCGGCTTTCGAGTACCAGAGGGTGGACTCGGGCATGAAAGAGCCCGACGCCTTCCAAAGCTCCTTCGGCCCTATTGCGGCCTGCATGGCGGGCTCCATGTTCACCGCCGCCTGGAGGGCCTGGCGGAGTTTGAAGTTATCCTTCAGGACTCCCTCTTTGGAGTTAAAGAACATCATGCCCTGGTTGGCGCCCTGGTTCACGGTGGTCACCACTGCGGGGTCGTCCTTCAGCGAGTCGAAGAGGTCGCCCAGGATCTGCTCGGCGTAGTCGTAGTCTCCGGCCTTAACTCCGTTTACCCTTGTGCCCACGTCGGGGACGGGGATAAAGCGGATCTCGTCGAAGAGGGCCTCCCTCCTGCCTGCGTAGCCGTCGGGCTCTTCGGTCCTTGAGGCGTAGTCGTCAAAGCGGACGAGCTTGATGTACCGCCCGGGGTTTCTCTCCGCGAACTTGTAAGGCCCCGTGCCGATGTAGTTTTCAGGCGTAATGGGGGTCTGGTCCGCCTCTGCCATGGCCTCGTAGAGATATACCACCGGCCCGCCGTTCATAAAGGCCAGCAGGTTCTTCCAGGGCGCAAAGGGCGCCTTGAAGAAGAAGGTGACTTCATGCTTTCCCGTGGCCTCCACCTTCTCCAGGTTCGAGAAGAGGACGGGGCCCCTGGCGCCGTACTTGCCCCAGCGGACCAGGGAAGACACCACGTCCTGAGCGTCCAGCTCCTTGCCGTTATGGAACTTTACGCCCTCCCTGATCTTTAAAACGGCGGTTTTGCCGTCGTCCTTCATCTCCTCGCTCTCCACCAGCAGGGGTACGGGTCCGTACCTGGAGTCAAAGGTGTAGAGCCCCTCGAACACGTGCTGGGCGATCATGGTGGTGAGGTCAGAAGTCACCACGTGCTGGTCCAGGGTGGGCGCCTCGTCTATTACGGCAACCCGGAGAACCCCGCCCTTCTCCGCTCCCGCAGCAGCCCCTGCAGCCAGCAGAATGCACAGCGCTACTACCAAAAATCGCTTCATACCCTTCATTGGAACGCCTCCTTTTTTGAAAAACCGTCCTAAAACTGCAACCCTCGTTCCTTGCCGCGATTTTACCGGAACCGGCCGACCCGGCCCCGGCAAAACCTACTCCTCCGGCGGGATCAAAAACTCCCCCTGCCGGATATTGTCCTCCGCTTTTGAATCCTCCCAGGGGACGGAGTCCCGGGCGTTAAGGTCCCAGACCACCTCGCCCCCCATAAGGGTCATCTCGCACTCGAGTCTTTCGCAAGCCTCCAGCCGTCCCCCCACCGAGTCCTTGAAGCCGAAGGCGCCCTCTCTTACGCCCCAAAGGGCAACGTCGCCGGGAGAGCCGGGGGTCAGCCGTCCCAGGTTTGGCCGGCCTATCATCCGCGCCGGGATGTAGGTCGACCGGGCGATGACCTCCTCCAGGGGCATGCCCATGGCCAGGCACTTGGACATGGTAACGGACATATCCATCATGGCCCCGTTCATGCTCTGGTAGTGGAGGTCAGACGAGATGGCGTCGGGGTAAAACCCGCCCCTGAAGGCGGGTATGGCGTTTTTAAACACAAAGCTTCCACCGCCGTGGCCCAGGTCGAAGAGAACCCCCCTCTCCCTGGCCCTGAAAAGGTAGGGGTAGACCCGCCCCACTTCGTCCGCCACTGGCACGGTGGCCCTGAAGCAGTGGGTGCTTATATCACCCCTGCGGAGCCTTTCAGTGACAAGCCTCCAGTAGGGCCGCTCCCTCATGAAGAACCCGAAATCCACCATCACGGGCAGTCCGGCGGCCTCTCCGGCATCCACCGCCCGGTCCACAGACTCCCACCCCGGCCCCCAGTAGTGGGCGCTCTTTATGCCCACGATGACGTCCCTGTGCTTTTCCGCCGTTTTTGC
>JAAYQT010000091.1 GCA_012519165.1 Synergistaceae bacterium | reverse complement strand
TGATTATGTTTGCTAAAGAGACAGGTGTAAGAGTGAGCTTCGCCCACATCTCCACTCCTGAGGCGGCTGAACTTATCAAGCAGGCAAAGCAAGCAGGGATGGATGTATATCTTGAAACCTGTCCCCACTATCTGTTTCAGACTGAGGAGGCTGTAAAGAAAAATGGGCCTTATGCAAAATGTAACCCTCCTCTAAGAAGCCGGGACTCAGTAGAGAAATTATGGGATTATGTAAATGATGGTTCTGTTGATTTCATTGGCAGTGATCACGGTCCTTTTCTTGTATCAGAAAAAGAAAAAGGGCGTAAAGATATCTTTGCAGCTGCAGCAGGACTTGCATTTATTGAGCTGACATTGCCCCTTATGCTCACCGCCGTGCGGGACGGCAAACTCACTTTGGCCCGTATGGCAGAACTTCTAAGCGAAAATCCTGCCCGTATCTTCGGTTTGTGGCCCAGAAAAGGGGCCATCAGAGTGGGCGGTGACGCTGATTATGTTATCGCAGATATGAAAAACGAATACACGGTTAATAACAAGGATTTTGTTACTCATTCCAGAGATACCTCGCCCATGTACAACGGGTTCCGCCTTGTAGGGAAGCCCCTTCACACCATAGTGCGGGGTAGAGTGATCATGAAAGACAGGATAATAGATGACTCCGCCGAGGGATGGGGAAAACTGATAGTTCCGGATTGGCGCCTTTAGCTGTCTGATTGCTGGAACCAGGGGCTATTTCCTGTGATTATGATTTCACTTTAAAAGAATTTGAAGTATGATATACGAAGCACAATATATTTAACGAGGAGAGATATGTTTTGAGAAAAGTTCATGGAATTTTTGCGCCCATAGCTACTGCCTTTGACGCCTCCGGCGAGATTGACTACGGCACTTATGCCGAGAACGTAAAGACCTTTGGCGCCACGAAGCTGGCGGGCCTGGTGATTCTGGGCAGCAACGGCGAGTTCACCATGCTTTCCCATGAGGAGAAGGTAAAGCTGGTAAAGGCGGCCAGGGAGAACCTTCCCAAGGAAAAGATGGTCATTGCCGGAACGGGCTGCGAGTCCTTCAAAGAGACCCTGGAGCTCACTAAGGAGTGCGCGGCGGCTGGAGCGGAAGTTGCTCTGGTAGTAACACCAAACTATTACAAAAGGGACATGAACGAAGCGGCTCTGGAGAAGTTCTTCACCATGCTGGCCGACGCCTCTCCCATCCCTGTTATGCTATATAACATGCCCAGCAACTCCGGGATAAATATCCCTTCGTCCCTGACAATAAAACTGGCGGCTCACCCCAACATCACCGGCATCAAGGACAGCGGCGGCAACATCGTCCAGATTTCGGAAGTGCTTGCCAAGGCCCCCGAGGGCTTCTCCGTGTTTGCGGGTTCGGGGAGCTATCTTCTCCCCACGTTGCTGCTTGGCGGCCTCGGCGGAACGCTGGCGGTGGCCAATGTGGTTCCCGACTACTGCGCCGAGATTCAGGAGAACTTCGAGAAGGGCGATCTTGAGAAAGCCCGGAAGATGCAGCTGGCCCTCCTTCCCCTGAATGCGGCGGTGACAAGCCGTTTCGGCATCGGAGGGATGAAGGCGGCCATGGACCTGGTTGGCTATAAGGGCGGTCTGCCCCGCCTTCCCATTCTTCCGGCAAGCGATGAGACTAGAAAAACCATCGCGGGCATTCTGAAGGATCTGGACATAAAGACGGTTTAGCTCCGTGATAATTTCTGCAGACCGCTTTCTGGCGGACTTCGAAAATCTGGGTATGATAGGTTGGGTAGATGGAATGGGGATGGACAGGCCTGCTTTTACCCCCAACTACACTGCCGCCAGAAGGTTCGTGGAAGAAGGAATGAATGAAGCAGGCTTGGCCGTGTACGTGGATGACGTGGGCAACGTTTTCGGCAGGATGGAGGGGGAAGACTCCTCTTTGCCTGCCATATACGCCGGCTCCCACCTTGATGCAGTCCCTAGGGGCGGAAAATATGACGGTCCCCTGGGCGTTATGGCAGCCCTTGAAGCGGCTAGGACGATTCGGGAAAAAGGTCTTCCCATGAAGCATTCCTTGGTTGTGGTCGGTTTTACAGCTGAGGAGGGAGGTGAGATGGGGGGTACCTTTGGAAGCAGGGCCTTCGCAGGCCTTCTGGAGGAACCTCTTTCATCCGAAAAACTGGCGGGCGTCGGTCTGACTCCTGAGGGAGTGCGGTCATCGAAAGCCGACCCCAGTTCGGTAGCCTGCTACTTGGAGCTTCACATAGAACAGGGCCCCTATCTTGAGAGACGGGGCATTCAGATTGGTATTCCCACCGGAATTGTGGGCATCTCCCGTTACGAGGTGAGCCTCGAAGGGGAGGCCAATCACGCGGGAACCACACCCATGAAGGAGCGGAGGGACGCCATGCGGGAGGCGGCGGAGCTGCTTGCCGAATGGTTTGCTTGGACTGATACCAAGGATGACTTCGTCTGTAACGTAGGCGTACTTGCTCTTCATCCAGGGGCAGTAGTCATAGTGCCGGAGAGGGTGGATTTTACCCTTGAAATTCGTTCCCTTAAGGACTCCGTAATGGAAGAAGCGGCGGCAAAATTCAGATCCTTACTGGAGGCGAGGGAGAAGGTCTCCGTCTCCATGAAGCCCGTGGTGTGGAAGGGTGCGGTGGATCTAGACCCCCTCCTTCAGGACGCTGTTGAAAAGGCCTGCGGCGAAGCGGGAGTTTCCTTCGTGCGAATGCCCAGCGGCGCCTCCCACGACGCTAACCCCATGGCCCGCATTACCAGGGCAGGAATGATCTTCGTGCCCAGCGTTAAGGGGATTAGCCACTCGAAGGATGAGTACACGTCCCCCGAGGACTGCGCCAGGGGCGCGGACATTCTGGCAAGGGCCATTCTGGAGGCTGACCGCAGCCTGTAAAAAATTTCCGACAGATATGAAAACGGCATATCCCCAAAAAACCCTTTCTCCTGTAAAATACAAAGCAGGAAAAGGGTTTTTTTATTAAGGGAGAGGATATTGTGGGAAATTTCCAGGTCATCATAGGTCTTGTGGGGATTGTTTCCATCGTGGCCTCGGGACTTGTCTTAAATTTTGCCCAGGCCGTTTTTATCCCGCTTATTATCGCGTGGCTGCTCTCCTACCTTTTTGGGCCGGTGGTGCGGTTTTTATCCAGGCTCAAGATACCTACCTTTCTTAACGTCATAGTCGTACTGGCTTTATTTTTCGGCGTGTGCTTCCTCGGCGCCCTTTTTCTGAACGCCAGGGTTCTGGCCTTTACGGAGGCTTTCCCCAGGTACTACTCCCGCCTGCTGGAGATAGGAAAGGTTCTTACCACAAACCTTGAGTTCCCGCCGGACTTCTGGTCGCCCAGCCGCTGGGGCGTGGAGGTAAGGGGATACCTTATCGATCTCTCCGGCTCCTTTGTGGCTATTGTCTCCAAGCTTGTTATGGTCATTGTGTTCCTTGTTTTCCTCCTCCTTGAGGCCCCCTATTTCGAATTCAAGCTGCAGAAGGCCTTCTCCCCAGTAACGGCGGGCACGGTAAAGAACATAATAGATACCATCTCGTTCCAGATAGGCAGGTACCTCAGCGCCCTGGCCCTTATCAGCGCGGTTACGGGAATGTTTGTGTGGTTTGCGCTTGAGTATATCGGCGTGGATTTCGCAGTGACCTGGGGAATTTTGGCCTTTTTGCTGAACTTTATCCCCACTGTGGGGTCCATTGTCGCGTCCATCCCGCCCATCCTGGTGGCACTGGTGCAGTTCTACCCCAGCTATATGCCTGCGGTTATCACCTCCCTGGCCCTTCTCACCATCCAGGTGACCATAGGCAACTTCATCACTCCAAAGGTCATGGGCGACAGGCTGAATTTGAGCCCGGTGGTCGTGCTTATCTCCCTGCTCTTCTGGAGTTTGATCTGGGGCGTGGTGGGCGCCCTTATTTCCACTATAATAGCCGCCATAATAAAGATAGTCTGCGAAAACATCCCGTCCCTCAACTTCATCAGCGTGATGATGGGCTCGGGGAAAATCTACCAGAAGGAGCTGGAGGACAGGGCGTAAGGCGGGCAGAGAATCCGGTTTCAAAAATATGCGCGTATTTAAAAGGGCGTCCGGGGGGCGTCCTTTTTTAAGTGGTAGAAAATTCAATCTAGACGGTTTTTATATGTTATAATTCTATTGAGGAACTTTGGTAAGGGTATTTGAACAGGCTCGCATTTGCTTTACGGTTTCGGAAGGAGGGGGTAAGGATGAAGAAAGTTGTTGTGGCTATCGACGGAAGCGAGGCCAGTAAAAGCGTTATCGATTACGCCATCCATTACGCCGATCGGGAATCGGATGCGGATATGTACTTCCTTCACGTCATCGGTCTTTCGGAGCACGTCCCCATGTTTTACGGCGAGGGTACTCTTATGATCCCTCCGTCTGAGGAGGACGTCAAAAAAGAGTTCGGGGAGTTGATCAGGAAGGAGACGGAGGCCCTGGGCAAGACCATTCCCAGGATGTCCATTACCGTGCGGACCGGCAAGGCCTACGACCAGATCGTCAAGTTTGCCGAGGAGATCGGGGCCGCCATAATTATGATAGGCCACCGCGGCCTGGGCGCCATGGAGAGGTTCTTCCTGGGAAGCGTGGCGGCAAAGGTTGTGGCCAATGCGCCGTGCAGCGTTTATGTGCACCGGCCCGCTGAACTGCCCAAGGAGTGAAGCTTTAAATGAGGCAGGGGGCCGGGAGGGCAGTCCGGATACTGGCTGCCGCCCGGCCCCTTTTTTTTCGGAACGGAGGCTCCGCGCAAAAAATATTGCCGGGCGACAAAGACGGGAAAAAAGGGTAGAATAAATGCATCGCATCAGGCTAAAAGCGATTGCAGGCCTCCCGGAAGGGGCCGCACATTTTTAAAGAATGGGAGCTGATGTCCACATGCTGACGGAGAATAGCGTAACGGTTTCAGGGACGCTCCATCTGATCCGCGTCGAGCCAAGCGCGGGCAAACCGAAAAAGTACGTAGCCTTTTCGGTGCGCCAGGACACGCCGGGGACGGACGGGAGCGTCAGGAAAGACTTTCTTCTTGCCCGAATTTACGACCCTCGCCTTCAGGAGGAGTTTAAAAAGCTTGAAGAAGGCGCATCCGTCAGGGTGCTGGGGGACGTGCGCTCATCCAAGGGCAGCGGCGAGATGTATATAAACGTAGCCTCTATCGAAACCCTGGAATAGAAATCTGTAAAAATTGAAAAAGCAGGATGCGCCGTTTTTTGTTTTTCTGGCTGTAGTTGTTCTGATAGCCCTTCTGCCCGCAACTAAAACGTGGGCCGTGGGGATAGCCCTTCTGCTTGGGGCTGCGGTTTCAAACGCCCTTCCCTCCGCCGCCCCTAAGAAGCTGGGCAGGTACCGGAAGCTTGCGCTGAATTCGGCGGTGGTCCTCTTCGGTTTCGGCCTCAATATAGGCCAGGTGATAAGGGTCGGCGGCCAGGGGTTCTGGCAGACGGCGGTGAGCCTTGTGGTCATAATATCCCTGGGCTACGGCCTCTTGCGGTTTTTTAACCTTGGCCGGGACGCCATGAAGCTTATCACCTTCGGAACCTCCATATGCGGAGGAAGCGCCATTGCGGCCGTATCCTCGGTGATGCAGGCCCGGGACGAGGACATCGGCGTTGCCATGGGAGTAGTGTTTTTGCTGAATACTGCCGCCCTTTTCGCCTTCCCCGCAATAGCCCCTCTGACCGGCCTCTCCCCTGAGCAGTACGGCGTCTGGTGCGCCCTGAGCATTCACGACACCAGCTCCGTGGTGGGCGCGGCCGCCGCCATGGGGGATGTTTCCCTGTCCACAGCCACTATTATGAAGCTAACCCGGACCCTCTGGATTACCCCCATTGTCTTCGCTCTCTCCCTGGGCAGGGGGGAGAGGGGAAAACTTTCAGTACCGTTTTTCATTGTGCTGTTTATTGCCGCTTCCATCCTCGCCTCTTTCCTTCCCTTCCCGGCCCTTTTCAAGGGGCTTGCGTCGGCGGGAAAGGTTTTTATGGCCATGGCCCTCTACATGGTGGGCTTCGGCCTCCACCGGTCCGTTATACAAAGGGCGGGAGCGGCGGGCATAGCCTTCGGAGGCCTCCTGTGGGCGGCGTCCATTGCGGCCGGCTACCTTATGGCTGCGTATGCGTGATGGCGGCAGGGGCAAAAATCTGAAATAAAAAAGCGGGAGCCCCCGGCTCCCGCTTTTTTACCGTCTACATTATGGACTTCAGCGCCTCCAGGGCGGCCTCGTAGTCGGGCTCCGTAATCTGCTCGGGCACTATCTGCACGTAGCGGATGACGTCGTCCTTGTCCACAATAAAGATGGACCTTGCAAGGAGGCGGAGTTCTTTCATGAGAACCCCCCAGTTGGCGCCGAAGGAGGCGTCCCTGTGGTCCGACAGGGCCTCGGCCCTTTCAATTCCCCCTGTTGCGCAAAAACGCTTGATGGCTAAGGGTAGGTCCATGGAGATGTTCAAAACCGCCACATCGGCGGGCTGGTTCGCCGCATCCCGGTTGAACCAGTGTATCTGGAGATCGCACACTGGCGTATCCAGGGAAGGCGTGACGGATATAACCTTGAACTTGCCTGCGTAATCCGACAGGGTTTTGGGGGCCAGATTCTGGTCCACTACGGTAAAATCCGGCGCCTTGTCGCCCGCTTTGAGCTCCGGGCCTACCAGCGTCAGCGGGTTTCCCTTCATGGTTACTATTCCTTTTCTTTCCATCTCTTATTCACCTCCGGGATGATATTAACTGTTACGAGAGTCTATCATTATAGGTCAGTTAAGGTCAATGGGCAAGGTTTCCGGGCGTCCCCAATTCCGGCGGCCTTTGCCGGGCGGCGCCCCGGTTCAGGGCCTTACATCGGCCCTGTTGCGGCCCGAAGATTTTACGCCGTAAAGGGCTTCATCCGCCCGCTTCAGGGCGTCCTCATACCCTTCATCCCCTGCGTTAAAGAAGGATGCGCCCAGGGACAGGGTTATGGCAGTATCCCTTTTGCCCGTAAAGAAAGGCGCCGTCGCAACGGCCTTGACCACGTTGCCGGTCACCATGGGAGCTTTCTCCGGCGCTACGCCGTCCATCACCAGCAGAAATTCGTCCCCGCCCCAGCGGAAAAGCTTGTCCGAGATTCTGACCGACTCCCCGACCCTTTTCACCACCCCTTTAAGCACTTCGTCCCCGCCTCCGTGCCCGCAGGCGTCGTTTACATTTTTAAAATGGTCGATGTCGAAAAGGGCCAGCAGCGGCGCGGGCCTCTCGCCGGCTTTAAATGCCTCGAAGGCCACGGCCAGCGCCTTTGCTCCGGCCCTGCGGGAACCTGCGCCGGTGAGGGAGTCCATATTCGCTTCCTCTTCAAGCAGCTTTTTTGAATCGAAATGAACCTTCCGTTCAAGGAAGAGGACGATAAGGGTGCTGATTCCCATCAGGGCCGCCAGCGCAAGCATAAAGAACGCTATAAGGTGGCTTTTGAAAGTATGGCTCTTATTATTTGCCCTTTCAACGGCGGCATTTATGTCGTCCAGATGGACGCCCATAGCGATTATCCAGTTAAAATCCGGGTATAGCTCGGCGTAGGTGAGTTTTTCAGAAATTTCGTCGCTCCCCATCCTTTTAAAGTAGTAGGTGAAAAACAGGCTACCGTTCTTTTTCACTCCCTCTAGCTCGGCCAGGTAGGGTTTGTTTCCCTTTATATCCGTCGTCTCGGTGGACAGGAGCATCCCCTCGGTGTCTCTCATGTTGGGGTGAATTCTTCTTACGGCGTAGTTGGCCCCTCCTTCGTAGTTCAGTACCTCGTTCACCCAGATGTAAGAGTCCAGGGAGAAGACGGAATCATGAATTTCCCTTGCTATCTCTCTTTTTACCTTTTCGTCGTCGCCAAGAATTTTTCTTGCCGCCTCTATTCGGGCAATCTGGTTTTTAACTGTGTAGCGAAGGTGTTCTTTTTTAGATTCCAGCAGCGCATCTCTTGCGCTATCGCCGTAGATGGCCTCTACCCGGAAATCGAAAATAATAAAGACTGCCCCTGCCACGATACATGAAAGCAGTACGATGAGGACGCTCATCATACGATATTTGTTTTTCATGGGAGCATTAAAAACCTCCGCCTGCCGTTTTCGTGCCTCTGACTTTTTAATAAGCCTAAACTATAACCATATCATTCTATCAGAATATAGCGGCGTTGCGCGCATTTGGAAGTAAATGCTTTTGGTATTTCCGTTCAGGCGGCGGAGATTGAGTCTTCTTTCAACATCTCCCGCCGCTCCCTCCTGCGGATTATTCTGTAGAGGGTGGTCTGGAAGGTGACAATGGCCATCCACCCAAGGCCGGTGGCAAGGCTGACCGCTTTGAGGCCGAGGACCGGCGCCAGTA
>JAAYQT010000090.1 GCA_012519165.1 Synergistaceae bacterium | reverse complement strand
TGAAAGAGATGCGCCGCAAGATGCAGATCATCTTCCAGGACCCCTACTCCAGCATCAACCCCAGGATGTCGGTGGCGGAGATTATTGCTGAATTTATGATAGTTCACTCCGTCTACCCCGACAAACGAGCGGCCTTTCAGCGGGCCGCCGAGCTTATGGATATAGTAGGCCTTGCCCGGCGCTACGCCAACGCCTACCCTCACGAGCTGGACGGCGGAAGGCGGCAGAGGATAGGCATTGCCCGGGCCCTCTCCCTGGACCCGGAGTTCATAGTATGCGACGAGCCGGTATCGGCCCTTGACGTGTCCATCCAGGCTCAGATCCTCAATCTTCTGATGGACATCCAGGAGGACAGGGGCCTTACCTACATGTTTATCACCCACGACCTTTCGGTAGTAAAGCACATCTCCGACGAGATAGTGGTGATGTACCTGGGCAAATGCGTGGAGCAGGCGTCCTCCGACGACCTCTTCGAAAATCCCCTGCACCCTTACACCAGGGCCCTGCTGTCCGCCATCCCCATGCCCGATATCTCCATGCGCAACAAGGAAATAAAGCTGATCAAGGGAGAGGTTACCAACCCCATAAACCCGGCCCCCGGCTGCCGTTTTGCTGCCCGGTGCGAGCAGGTTATGGATATATGCAGAAAAGAGACCCCCGCCCTGCTTAACCAGGCTAAAAGGCCGGGGGATGGGAAGCACCTTGTGGCCTGCCACCTCTACACGAGCTGAGGCGGGCCGGGGACAAAAGGAGGTTCCGGCTATGGCCGCCACGGATAAAGGGGCCGTTTATTCTCTTGTCTGCCCCACCAGCATGGGGGTGCGCATTACGCCCCTTAACCATCAGCCCGTGCATGTGAGCGACCACTACTTCATGCAGGCCACCAGCGCGGAGAGCAACGTGCTGTCAGTCAGCGCCGCCCTGGGGGAGAAGGTCAAGGCGCTTACCACCTTTGTAAAGGATAACGCAGTGGCCCGGTTTATAAAAAACGACCTGCGCAGGCGGGGCATAGAGTACGAGGGGAAAGACATCCCCCAGGGAGGCCCCTGGGGCTACCGCCACCAGTTCAATATTGCCGATTCGGGCTACGGCGCCAGGGGGCCCATTGTGACCAACGACCGGGCCGGAGAGGTAGGCCGCACCCTTAACGTGAAAGACTTCGACCTGGAGCGGATCTTCGGCGCCGAGGGGGTAAAGACCCTTCACATCTCCGGCCTCATCGCCGCCCTGTCTCCTGAGACGGGGACCTTCTGCATCGAGCTTGCGAAGGCCGCCAGGGCCCGGGGAACGAAGATCAGCTTCGACCTGAACCACCGGGAGTCCTTCTGGAAGGGCAGGGAGGAGGAACTTCGGTCCCTTTTCACCGAGATAGCCTCCCTTACCGACATCCTCATAGGCAACGAGGAGGACTTCCAGCTGGCCCTGGGAGTTCGCGGGCCGGAGGCGGGAGGGGCTGAAATCTCAGGCAAAATAGACTCCTTCAAGGGAATGATTGAAAACGCCAGGAAATCCTTCCCCAACGCCTCAGTCTACGCCAACACCCTCCGACAGGTGCTCCACGCCAACGAGCACCTATGGGGGGCCCTGGTGTACTCCCCGGAGGGGTGGAGCGTAGCGGAGCCGAGGCCTATCTTCGTGCTTGACCGCATCGGCGGCGGGGACGGTTTCGTCGGCGGCCTCCTATACGGGCTAAACAAGGGGTGGCCGGCGGAAAAAGCCCTGCAGTTCGGGTGGGCTACCGGCGCCATGGCAACCACCATGATGACCGATTATGCCGTACCGGAGAGCGAGGAGCAGGTATGGAGCGTCTGGGAAGGCAACGCCAGGGTTAAGAGATAAAGGAGCCGAGACCATGAAAAAAGCAGATATGGGCCTGATAGGCCTTGCCGTCATGGGGGAGAACCTGGTGATGAACATGGAGTCCAAGGGGTTTACCGTCTCCGTGTTTAACAGGACCACCGAAAGAGTAAAGGACTTTTTGGAGGGCCGGGCCGCCGGAAAGAATATCATCGGCGCGTACTCCCTGAAGGAGCTTGCCGAAAGCCTAGTGCGCCCCAGAAAGGTAATGCTGATGGTCAAGGCCGGCAGCGCCGTGGACGAGACCATTGAGCAGCTTCTGCCCCTCCTTGAAAAGGGAGATATAATAATTGACGGCGGCAATAGCCACTTTGCCGACACCGCCAGGAGGGCCGCCTATGCGGAGAGCAAGGGCCTGCTCTATATTGGCACAGGGGTAAGCGGCGGCGAGGAGGGGGCTCTCACGGGGCCCTCCATGATGCCCGGGGGCTCGGAGGCCGCATGGCCTCATATTAAGGATATCTTCCGGGCAATAAGCGCCAAAGCAGCCGACGGGGCCCCCTGCTGCGAATGGATGGGGGCCGGCGGCGCGGGCCACTTCGTCAAGATGGTCCACAACGGCATCGAGTACGCGGACATGCAGCTGATCGGCGAGGCCTACGACCTGCTGCGCTCTGGCCTTGGTCTCGAGCCGAAGGCGATCTCTGAGATCTTCGCCGAGTGGAACAAGGGCGACCACGA
>JAAYQT010000089.1 GCA_012519165.1 Synergistaceae bacterium | reverse complement strand
GGGGCTATATGATCGATTACGGCGGCGACGCCGAGTTTATGGATGAGACCTTCGGCGAGCTTGGCAGGGCCCTGATGCTGGCCATAGGCCTTACCTTCATTATTATTGCCGCCATCCTTGAGTCGTGGTTCTTTGCCTTCGCCATTATACTGACGGTGCCCCTGTCCGCCCTCGGGGTAATCCCCTCCATGCTCATGTCGGGGACGTCCATTTCCATGTTCGCCCTCATAGGTCTGATCATGCTTGTGGGGCTGGTGGTGAACAACGCCATCGTGGTTATCGACTATGCTGAAACCCTGAGGACCGAAGAGGAGCTGCACCCCTACAAGGCCGTAGAGCAGGCCTGCGCCGTCCGGCTCCGGATGCTCTTCATGGCCATCGCCGCAGCGGTTATCTCCATGGTTCCCCTGGCCCTGGGAACGGGGCAGGGCGGCGCCCTGCGGCAGCCCATAGCCTTTGTGGCCATCGGCGGCCTTATCGCGGGAGGGATCATTGCGCTGCTGGTGGTGCCCGCCGTCTACAAGGTCTACTGGAACTTCAGAATCAGGCTGGCCGCCAGAAAGGACAGAAAAAAGGCGGCCATTCAGTCGACAAATACGGTGTAATCCGCCTCTGCAACCCGGCCCTCCGAGACGGTCACGTAGAGTTCCGCATAGCCGGCGCCGTCGCTCCAGTAAAAGGTGTCGCCTTCCCTTGAGTGGGGCGGCCCGGCCTGGAGGATCACGTCCCTCAGGGCGGCCCCCGGGCCTATTGCGCCTGCAAGGGCGTGAGCGGACGATCCCGGTTTTGCCCTTATTAGACCGCCGCCCCCGGTGTTCGTGGTAAAAAAGCCAAGCTCAAGGTGCGGGTAGAGCAGGGTGTACCAGGTAACCCTGTCGCCGGGGTTATGTATCCCCGATTCCTCTTTCTCAGTCATGGAGTCCGGCTTGCCCAGCTTTTTCATAGCCTCCTCAGGGGAGGCTCCGAACTGGCTTGTCAGTTTTTCCGTAAAGTCGGCAAAACAATCCTGCATGATCTCAAGGGTCTTTTCGCTCCAGTTGTCGGAGGTCAGAGGGGTTGCGAACTGGCCGTAGACCCAGCCCTCCAGTACGGGGCCCGCAGGCCAGAACTTTCTGGAGACCGCTAAAATCCACGGGTAGGGGTCCTTTCCCTGCTTCACCTCAAGGACCGCGGCCACCTCGCCCCCTGCAAACCGGCCCGCAACGGCGGCCTTTGTGGAGGGTTCGGCTCTGATGTTTACCGACTTACCTGATATCAATACGTTTAAGAGCGGTTCGTCCGCCAATGCCGCCGCAGGAAAAAGGACCGCGATTAATATTAACAACACTTTAAGGCGATGCAACGTTAACAACCCCCTTGTAATTGCTTTTTATGGTATTCCCGCAATTTGTCCCGGGCATTCAGCTATAATAATAGGACAAATTTACGGCTGCGAAAAGGAGGAGGGTGCATTAATGAGGATCAAAAAATATTTCATTCTGGCGGCGGTGGTTGTCCTGGCAGCGCTTTTTGCAAGCTGCGGGGCCTTTGCCGAAGAGCCCTACGCCCCCAAGCCCGGCGACCCGGTGAGGAAGGCGGTCATGGACGGGCTAAGGGAGTGGGTTATGGAAAACCACGATCTTAAAGTTATTTTCGTGGTGGACCATCTACTGGTGGCCGACGGCTGGGCCTGGACAGAGACCAAACCCCAGTCCGGGGACGGCAAGCAGAAGTACGAACCCATAGCGGCCCTCCTTAGAAAAACCGCCCAAGGCTGGCAGGTGGTGCATGTCCCCTCCATGGAGGAGGATGATCCTCCTGCGGACGACGAGTACTTTGAAGGCCTTCTTGAGGAAATGCCGGAGATCCCGAGGGGGATCTTCCCCTGGGGCGGAAAGACTTCGGGAAAAATAAAGGCCGCCGCTCCGACGCCTAAAACTACAGCCTCATCCGGCGAGAAACCCTACACGCCCAAGCCCGGGAACTCGGTCAGAAAGGCAGTTATGGACGGGTTAAGGGGTTGGATGAAGGAGAGCTACGATATTGACGTGGTCTTTGTAATAGACCACCTTCTTGTGGCCGACGGCTGGGCCTGGACGAATACCAGGCCTCAGTCCGCCGACGGCAAAAACAGGTACGACAGGGTTATGGCCCTGCTGAGCAAGGGAAACGCGGGTTGGCGGGTAGAGTTTGTCCCGTCTCTTGAAAAGGGCGCCCCGCCGGTGGACGACGCTTTTTTTAACAAGCTGTTAGGGCATTTCCCCGACGCGCCGAAGGGCATCTTCCCCTGGGGCGGCAGGCAGTCTAAATAAAAATCGACTTCGGGATCATCCCATGAATGCCCTTGTCTCCGTCTACCACCTGGGTAACGTGAAAATCTACGGCAAGGCTGCACAGGGAGTAAGCCTCTTCCCGGGACAGTTTTTTTTCCCGCATCAGGAAGGCTATGCTCTCTCTTATGGCTATCTTCATGGCCTCGTCCAGGTCTTTGTGAAAGCCCATGGTTATCCAGTGAGTGGGAGATTCGGCCATGGGGTAGGTCAGCTTCATGTCCTTCCGGACTACGAACTTTAGTTCAGCCTCCTCGAAATAAGTTTCAGCAGCGGCTATGCTGACCTCCCCGTCGCCCTGGACGGCGTGGGCGTCGGCGGCCATGAAAAGGGCGCCGGGGACGTTGACGGGAAGGTAGAGGGTTGTCCCCTCCACAAGCTCTTTATTATCCATGTTACCGCCAAAGTAGCCCGGAACAGCGGGAGGGAGCGTCTCTCCCGCCCTTGGGGCTACGGCCATTGCTCCCAGGAAGGGTCGTACGGGGATGGTGACGCCGGGGGCGAACTCGAAGGACTTTCTGTCTTCGGAGAGATAGATCCCCTTCATCCACCCCTCTTCGAACCCCTCGGGCAGGCCGCCGATGCCCAACGGGTCGGGGTAGATGTAGTTGGCTGCGTATTTGCCGGGCACGAGGCGCTTCACCCGGACCTCCAGGACATCTCCCGGTTCCGCCCCGTTAATGTAGAAAGGGCCGGTAAAGGCATAGGTCCCCAGCCCCTTTTCGATCATGCCGTTTCTGACGGCGAACATCTCGTCGAAGGTCATCTCGGGAGATAGTTTTCCGCCGAAAAGCATAAGGGTGTTGAATACCACCGTATCCCCGTCGTCGATGGCGAGCGCCGGGGAGATGTCCGCCCTTAGCATTCCGTTGTATGCCTCTTCTTCAGTGATGAAGAAGGAGTGGGTTCGGGCGAAGGCCCTACCTGGAGCCAGAAAAAGTATCGCCAGCGCGCAAAGGATAAGCAGCGCAACAACCATTTTAAACACCTCCGGATTTAAATTCATTCCTGAAAGAGTATAGCAGTATAGGGCCGATTCATCACGATAAAATACGGATAGCGACAGGGCATAACCCTATAATGAACCGGCGCTGCCTCTTTCATGAATGCAAAACATAGTATAAAATAAACCTGCGGACAAATTTCCCAAAACTCTGTCCGGGAGGTTTTTTATGGACTTTTTAATATCTTTCACCGGTCTTGATCTGCCCGGCTGGGCCTGGATCATTGTTCTTGTGTCGGGGGCGGGAATAGGTATTGCCAAGACCGCAGTCCCCGGAAGCGGAATACTGGTGGTGGCTCTCATGGCCATGGCCCTTCCCTCCCGGATGTCGGTAGGCGTCCTTCTTCCGCTACTGCTCGTCGGAGATATGTTCGCGCTGGGAAAATTCTGGCGGCATACGGACAGAAAACTGCTGCTTTCCCTTATCCCCTTTGCCCTCGCCGGGCTTGGTGCGGGCTTTTTTATCCTCCGCCATGTGAGCGACGAAGCTCTGAAGCCCATAATAGGCGCCATTATTCTATCCCTGCTGGCAGTTCGCCAGGTCTCCGAATACTATAAAAAAAAGAGCATGGAGGAGGGCCGGGAGCCCGCCGGAGGCAGAAACCCCTTCCTTATGGGGCTGTTCGGCTTTTTTGCCGGCTTTGGAACGGGCATGGCAAATTCTTCAGGCCCCATCGTGAGCCTTTATTTTTTAATCCTGAGACTGCCCAAGCTGCCCTTCATGGCCACCACCACCTGGTTCTTTTTTATCATGAACATGTTAAAAGTTCCTATGTATATAAATCTGGGAATTATCAATTTTCAGAGCTTGAAGATAGATCTCCTTGCCCTTCCCTCTGTCGCCGGCGGAGCTCTTCTTGGCTTCTGGATAGTGGCAAGAATTCCCCAGCGCCGGTTTAATCAGGTGGTCCTCGCCATTGCCTTCGCGGCCGCAATCCGCCTTGTTATTTGACGTTAGCTTCGGGAGGGGGAGGTTATCGCATTCTGCGGCGCGCGCTCAAACGCTCCTTCTTTCCATAATTCTAGAATCACGTATAATAGGAACAGTTTTAGGAAACAAAGGCATCATAAATCAAATGGAGGTGTCAGTATGACAGAATTGGGCAAGGCACAGGAAAAATCTAGGAGCGAGACTTTAAGTATCCTCCTGGGAGCGGCGTTTCTCATGGCTACTTCGGCCATCGGACCGGGGTTCCTCACCCAGACCATTTCATTCACCAACGAACTTAAGGCTACGTTCTCTTTCGCAATTCTGCTCTCAATCCTCATTGATATTGTTGTTCAGCTTAACATCTGGCGCATTCTGGGCGTTTCAGGCATGAGAGCCCAGGACGTGGCCAACAAGGTGCTCCCCGGCCTGGGTTATTTCCTGGCCTTTGCGGTAGCCCTGGGCGGCCTTGCCTTTAACATCGGCAACGTAGGCGGAGCGGCCCTTGGGTTCGAGGTGCTCTTCGGCACGTCCAGAATGGTGGGCGCCTCCATAAGCGCTGCGGTAGCCATTACCATCTTCCTGTGGAAGGACCTGGGTAAGGCCATGGACAAGTTTGCCCAGATACTCGGCTTCTTGATGATTGCCCTCGTCTTCTATGTGGTCTTCATCACCAAGCCTCCCGTCATGGAGACCGTAACGGAGATGGTGAAGCCCTTTAGCAGTTTTGAGCTCCTTAAGGAGTACAAGTGGCTCGTGGTCCTTACTCTGGTGGGAGGCACTGTCGGAGGTTACATCACCTTTGCGGGCGCCCACAGGATTATCGACGGCGGCATTACCGGCGAAGAGCACCTTGGCCAGATAAGCAAGGGCGCCGTCAATGGCATCGCCATTACCGGGGTAATGCGCTACCTCCTCTTCCTCGCCTTCCTGGGCGTAGTGCTTATGAACGTCGAGATCGATATGAAAAACCCCGTGGCCTCAGCCTTCCAGCACGGCGCCGGCGAACTGGGCTTCCGCTTTGCAGGAGTGGTGCTGTGGTCGGCGGCGGTTACCTCCGTCGTAGGAGCGGCCTATACGTCCGTGTCCTTCCTGAGGACCCTTTTCTCCTTTGTGGAAAACAACTACCGCGCCTGGATCATCGGGTTCATCGTGGTCTCCACCACCATCCTCACCGTAGTTGGCCAGCCCGTGAAGCTCCTCATCGTGGCGGGCTCCCTTAACGGCCTGATCCTTCCCCTTTCGCTTGGATGCGTTCTT
>JAAYQT010000088.1 GCA_012519165.1 Synergistaceae bacterium | reverse complement strand
TGTAAGTATTCGCTCCGTGTGGGCGACGGAGAAGACTCCCTCCTCGCAGAAGACGTCGCAAAACGCGGCAATTCCCTGTTTCTTCGCCGCAGGGAGCATCTCGTTTACTATCAGCTCAACGAACTTCTCCGGCTTTCCTTTATAACCCTCCGGCACGGCGTGGGCGCCCATAAAGGTGGGAACCACGTCCAGGGGGCTCTCAAGTCCAACCTGCCGGATGACGGACAGCATCCGCAGCTCCGTCTCCGTATCCAGCCCGTAGCCGCTCTTTATCTCCAGGGTGGTGGTTCCCATGGAGAGGGCGGACAGGGCCAGGGAGAGGGTGTTTTCAAAGAGCTCGTAGTCGGAGGCCTCCTTCACGGCCCTCACCGAGAACAGAATGCCGCCCCCTTTTTGCAGAATTTCGAGGTAGGGCGTCCCCGCGAGGCGTAGCGAGAACTCCTCCTCCCTCCTGCGGGCGAAGCACATGTGGGTGTGGGGGTCCACGAAGCCGGGGATGACGCACCGCCCGCCGCAGTCTATCTCTTCGTCAAAGTCCAGGGCGGCCGCCTTTTTCCCGACTTCAGCCCAAGGGCCTATCTCCTCCACGAGGCCGTTTTTTATAATCATGGCCCCGTCGGGGTAAGACTTCACCAAGCCCTGCCTCTCCCCCGCCGACGGCGAGGAGCCCTCGGCCGTGTAGAGACGGGCGTTTCTTACCAGTTTTGCGATCATTCGTCCTCACCGCCCATTCCAAGCAGCTTGAGTTCAAGAACCTGGTCGGGGTCGAAATCTTTCACCTGGAGGTAGTAGGCGGCGCTGTCCAGCAAGGCCTGGGCGGGGATCATGCCGTAGATTTCAGTCTCCGCCACCTCCACGCCCCACCGCCTGGCCTCCATGCGGATGAGCTCAAGCACCCTGTACAGGGCATTCTTCTGGTAGTCCACAATATTCATGCTGACCTGGGTCATCCCCCGCTCTTCCAGGGCCACTCCCATGCCCTTCACGTGGCAGAAGCCGCCGCTGGAGGATCGGACGAAGGTCCCGATCTTCTTGGCAATCTCCTCGTCGGCGGTGTTAAGGTTGACGTTGAAGGCCACCAAAAACTGCCGGGCGCCGACTACCGTTGCGCCGGCGGTGGGGTGAAGGGCGGGGCCGCCTACGTCGGGGTGTCGTTCGGGGTTTACGGACTCCGTCTTAAGGACCTCGTACTGCCCCCGCCTGATGACCTCAAGGCGCTTGCGCTCGGGCCTCTTCGCCGACTCCTCGTAGTAGTAGACGGGCACGCCGAGTTCGGCGGCGTACCGCTCGCCGAATTCGTAGGAGAGGGCCACACACTCCTCCATTGTTATCCCCCTGATGGGAGTGAAGGGGATAACGTCCACTGCGCCTATCCTGGGGTGGGCCCCCTGGTGGGAATTCATGTCGATAGCGTCGACCGCCGTCTTTGCGGCCTTAATAAGGGCGTCGGATACGGCCCCCGGCTCCCCTGCAAGGCTGACCACCAGCCTGTTGTGGTCGGGGTCGGCCCTGTAATCAAGAAGGGCGCACCCCTTAACTCCTTTAAAATTATCGGCAATGGCCTCTATTACATCCTGCCGCCTGCCTTCGCTGAAATTGGGAACGCACTCAATGAGCTTTCCTGCCATGAAAATACATCCCCTTACGGTTATTGTGAGACCCTCGGGGGCATTATAACATTTCGCATTGTTCAAACTGAAGGGAGGGATGAAGGTTATTGCGGATGTTAAGAAAGCCCCAGCAGAAATCGCCACGCCGGCGTTGCCTCAATGACTCCCCCACCGGCTTCGAACTTCTCCTCTTCGCCCCTGGTAACAATAACGCCTTCCTTTAAACCCAGCTCGGCCATGGCCTCTTCCAGGGCAGTTACCTCCCGCCTCCTGGTTCCGGGGTCCGCAAGGGACTCGCACGCCTGGATTAACATCCTTCGGCCTCCTGCAGTAACGATGAAATCCACCTCACGGCCGCTCCCGGTCCTGTAGTAAGAAATATCTCCGCTAATGCGCCGAAGGCCAGTGAACACCATATTTTCCAAAAGCCGGCCCGAGTTAATCAATATTCCGGACGAGACCGAGGTCACAAGTCCGTTATCCACGCAGTAGATCTTTTTGGGGTTGATGTTTCTGCGGGCAATAGACGGATCGTAGAGGCGCAAGGTAAATAAAAAGTAAGCGTCCTCAAACCATTCAAGGTAGTCCGATACAGCCGACTTCGGAACCCTGTGCCCCAGTGATTTAAGATGCCCGAATAGACTGTTGACTGAGTAAAGGGAGGCCATGTTGTCCACAAGGCGTCGGGCCAAATCCGTAAGGGCCCTCGGGTGGGGGATATTGTGACGCTCCACCAAATCCCTGAACAGAATGGTATGAAAGTACTCTTGGTGCACCCTGACCCTCAGGTTTGGGGCAAGCCCTGCAACCTCGGGAAATCCCCCCACTTCCCAATACTCCTCAAAGCCCTTCTGAACGAGGAGCCTTTTCTTGGTGGACAAAGGACCCTCGCTCTCTATCCCCCTCCAGTCCAGGTACTCCCTGAACGAAAAAGGGAACATCTCCCAAGTTAAAGCGCGACCCCGCATCTGGGTGGCAATCTCCTTTGACAGCATATCGGCCGACGAACCCGTTAAAAACACCTCGCATTTTTCTGTGCGCATAAGCCGGTCAATAAAGGGCTCCCAGCCGGGGACGGCCTGAATCTCATCAAAAAAACAGTAGATTGTTTCGTTATTCTTTTTTTGAGGGTACAGGGAAAAATAGGCTTCGGCAATCATCGTTAAATTGTCGCTACTTAAAAAATGGAGTCGGTCGTCAAAAAAGTTCAGGTAGAGGATGTTTGAGCGGGAAACTCCTTCGTCCAACAGCCGCTGCATTATCTGGAACATGAAGGTTGACTTGCCGCTCCGCCGGACTCCGATGCAGACCGTAGCCTTGCCCTTTACTCTCTCGATCTTCAGTCGGCGGGGCGACCCGGTCTCAAGGGGAATTTCCTGAAAGTCCAGGATTAGGGATCTTATCGTTTCCAACATCGATAGTCACTCCCGGTCATAAATATTACCACTTTAACCTCAAAGTGGACATAAATATAACCACTTACCCCGAAAAGTGTCAATAAATATTACCGGTTTCGTCCCTCCCCTGCTCCGGTTAACGGACATGGCCCCGTCTGATAGAATAAACTTGCGCGGGATACGCCTGACTACGGGAAAAAGGAGCTGTGATTATGGCAAACTTTAAATTCGACGTCTGTTCCATCGGCACGGGCATTATGGGTTCCACCTCGGCGGCCGCCCTGGCTGGCGCAGGGAAGAAGGTGGCCCTGTGGGGGCGG
>JAAYQT010000087.1 GCA_012519165.1 Synergistaceae bacterium | reverse complement strand
TCTCCGCATGCAACGGCAAGTATTATATCACAGCTTTTTTGGAATGCTACAAGAAGTTTTTACTTGGCGGAGAAGGTGGGATTCGAACCCACGGAGCAGCAAGCCGCCCAATTGATTTCGAGTCAATCCCCTTCGACCACTCGGGCACTTCTCCGCAACAACGGAAAGAATTATACACACTTAACGGCCTGTTGCCAAGTATGCCCTCCCGGCCGGGGGAGTTTTTTGCCGGGAGGGCTGCTAAAATTAGACAAATACCTCTTTTATTATTGCCAGGGCGTCGTCTATCTCCTCTTTTGTGATCACCAGGGGAGGAGCGAAGCGGATGATGGTCTCGTGGGTCTCCTTGCAGAGGAGGCCCTTTTCTTTAAGGGAGGTGGTGTATTTTCTTGCCTTCCCTGCGGCTTCCGTCATTTCCACGCCGATGAGGAGCCCTTTGCCCCGCACAAGTTTAATCAGGGGGGAGTTCAACTTTTTTAGCCCCTCCATGAAGTAGGCGCCAAGTTCCGCAGCCCGCTCGGACATGTTTTCTTCAATCAGCACGTCTATGGCGGCGGAAGCCACGGCACAGGCAAGGGGGTTGCCGCCGAAGGTGGAGCCGTGGGAGCCCGGCTGGAATACGCCCATTACCTCTTTGTCGGCGGCCACTGCGGATACGGGCAGGATGCCTCCGCCAAGGGCCTTGCCCATGATGATGAGGTCGGGGTTGATGCCTTCGTGTTCGAAACAGAAGGTTTTACCGGTGCGGCAGAAGCCGGTCTGGATTTCGTCAAGGGCAAGGAGGACGTTGTTTTTGCGGGCGATGGCCTCCAGCCCCTTCAGGAAGCCGTCGCTGGGCACGTTAACTCCTGCTTCGCCCTGGATGGGCTCCACCAGGATTCCGGCGGTGTTTTTGTTTACCGCCTTTTCCACTGCCGCCAGGTCGTCGTAAGGCACTACTACGAAGCCGGGCGTGAAGGGGCCGTAATTATCTTTGGCCACAGGGTCGGTGGAGAAGGAGATAATGCTGATGGTTCTGCCGTGGAAGTTCTCTGCAAATACAATGATCTCGGCTTTGTCCTTCTCGATGCCCTTTACCGTATAGGCCCACTTTCTTATGGCCTTGAGGGCCGTTTCTACCGCCTCCGCCCCTGTGTTCATGGGGAGAATCATGTCTTTACCCGTAAGTTTGGAGAGTTTTTCCGCGAAAGTCGGCCACTGGTCGTTGAAGAAGGCTCTGGAAGTGAGGGTTAGGACGTCCGCCTGCTCCTTCAGAGCCTTGATGATTTTGGGGTGCCTGTGGCCGTGGCTCATGGCGGAGTAGGCGGAGAGCATGTCCATGTAGCGGCGGCCTTCAGGGTCTTCCACCCATATGCCTTCAGCTTTTGATATTACTACCTCAAGGGGGTTATAATTTCGGGCGCCGTAACGCTGTTCTTTTTTCATTAGCTCTTCGGATGTGCGGGCGGTCATTTCGTTATCTCTCCTTTGCGAATGTTGGTGGTTTCACCATGGGGTTGCCGATTATTTTAATTCTCCCCTTCAAAGCGTCTTTTGGCAAGCTTTTACCGGCATCCCGCAGTAGCGCGATGCGCGGCTCCGTGATATACTTTGACCCGGACGCAAGTTTTGCGGCCGTCTGCGGGGAATCCAGTCCCGCGCGGCGGAGACCTTCGAACCCTGTCAGGCCCGGAAGGGAGCAGCAGTAAGGAGAATTCTCCGGGCGCCGCGGGTTAGCTGGGTTTCCCGCAGACGGCCGCAGTTTATTCCCCGCTGTCCTCAGGCGCTCCCGGCGCAGGCGAGATATCTATCAAAGCCTCAATGAGCTTTTCAATGTTTCCGTAGTCCGGTGATTTTACCTCGTGAACGCACTTGTGAAGGTAGTTTTTAAGAATTTCTATGCAGGCCTTCTGCATGGCCTTTCTTGCGGCGGACAGCTGAAGAAGCACGTCGTAGCAGGGTTTTTCTTCAATTATCATGCGCTGTATTCCTCTAAGCTGGCCCTCCACCCTGCGCAGCCTGTTAAGCATGGCCTTCCTGTCTTGAGGAAGGTTTTCGAGAAGTTCAATAAGCGAGTCTTTAGCCATTTTCAAAGCCCCCGTTTTTCAGTTTTACAAGATGAAATACCGGGTATATCCTACTTCTTTACCTGTTGCCGGTCAACTGCCAGTTGTGGTATACTTCATCGGTCCTCATCACACACGCTGACTGATGAGACTGGGGGTTGCTGTGTCCATGGGACCGGTCCC
>JAAYQT010000086.1 GCA_012519165.1 Synergistaceae bacterium | reverse complement strand
TCCCAGGGGGTGATAGCAGTGAATGAAAATGACGAGAAGAGAAGAGGATTCTTTTGCCCTCCGTGACTCCTGATCTTAATAGTCGCGGCGGTCGCTGCGGGAATCTCCAAGCTTTGGAATATGTTCTTCCGTTAAGGGCGGATCCCCCTGGTTTGCAGGGGGACCCGAATTTTCGGATGTAAAGTTATTTTCCCCCGGGGCGGAGCAGTCTGCGGAGCACTTTCCCGGTACTGGAAAGGGGCAGGTCCTCCATAAACTCCACGCTCCTTGGTACCTTGAAGTGGGCCAGGTGCTTTTTGCAGAAGGCGATTATCTCCCTGGACGTAACGGAAGCCCCCTCGTGAAGCCGCACGAAAGCCTTGGGTACTTCGCCGTTTACCGGGTGGGGAATGCCCACTACTACCGACTGGGAGACGGCGGGGTGGGAATTGATTATGGCCTCCACCTCCTGGGGATAGACGTTAAAACCGCCCACGATGATGATATCCGTCACCCTGTCAAGAATTTTGACGTAACCGTCCTCCATCTTTACATAGTCGCCGGTGTTGAACCAGCCGTCCACGAAGCGCCCCTCGGACATGGCCGGGTCCCTGAAGTAGCCCGTGGTAACTGAAGGCCCCTTAACCCACAGCACGCCCTCGCCCGAGGCCGTCACGTCGGCGTTTTTATCGTCCAGGAGCTTCCACTCATAACCCCTGATTACCGGCCCTACTGTACCCACCCTTCTCTCCTCGTAGTTTTTGTTCACCGCCACCACGGGGGAGCACTCGGTGAGCCCGTACCCCTCGATGACCCCGGCCCCCAGGATTTCCTTGGCCTTGCCGTCAAGCTGCACGTTAAGCCTGTCCCCCCCGGTGACGATCATCTTGAGGTCTTTGGGCTTGGGCGCTCCCTTACCCACCGCTACTATCATGAAGTGGAGCATGGCGGGGACTGCGATGAGCACGTTGGTCTCCGAGGCGTAGATGGCCCTCATGGCCTCCACGGGAGGCAGGAAGGACGCCAGGACCGTCTGTTTCATGTTCTTGACCAGGGGCATCAGCCCCGACACAGTGTATCCGAAGGAGTGGAAGTTGGGAAGGACGTTCAGCACCGTGTCCCCCTCTGCCAGCAGGTTCAGGGACTCAAACATCCCGAGGGAGTTGTCCAGGAGGTTCCCGTGGGTCAGGGGCACGGCCTTGGGGAGGCCCGTGGTGCCGGAAGTGGCGAAGATCACAGCCAGGGATTCATCCTCCGTCGAGGTATCCCTAAGCTTCAAAGGGGCCATGGCCTTTGAAGCAGACTCCACCACAACCCGGGGAATGCCCTCCTCTTCCAGGGGGGCTATCAGGTCCTCAAGGCCGGGGGCAAGGACCACCCCGCAAGGCTCCACCAGCTTGAGAGTACCCATGAGGGAGGGGACTCCCGACTTGGCGTTCAGGGGGGAGATGGCCCCTCCAAGGCTCCACGCCGCCAGGGACAGCCCCAGGACCAGGGGGGAGTTGGGCAGTAGGGCCGCAATTCTGAACCCGGGTTTGAAGCCTCCCTCCCTGAGGGCGGCCGTAGTCTCCTCCACAAGGTTCAGGAGGTCTTCGTTGGTCCACCAGTCGCCCTCCCACCACAGGCAGGGTTTTTTGGGCGCAGACCGCAGATTGTCCAGTACTATCTTTTCCAGTCTTGCCATTGAGTTCTCTCCTTTCGGTTTACGGCAGACATTTCGCAGATGACACGGGCTAATTGTAAATCAAAACCGCCCTTTGGGGGTAAAATTTACTAAAACCTTACTAAACAAAAAACGTATTCCGTCCCGGGCGGAGGGTTTTATGCTACTATACTTTGCCTGGCGGCGTGAAAGGACGGGAGAATTATGGATGAAGAGCGGCTTCTACATCTTATCAAACAGGTAAAGGACGGTCTACTGGACGAAAAGGAACTGGCGGCCCAAATAAAGGCCATGCCCTTCCGGGACCTGGGCGAAGTGAAGTTTGATACCCACAGGGCCCTGCGAAAGGGATTTGCCGAGATAGTCTACTGCCCCGGCAAGAGCGCCTCCCAGATGGAGGCCATAGCCTCCGCTCTGGCCGAAACCAAAGAAAACGTCCTGTTTTCCAGGGCTACCGGAGAGCAGTTTGACATAGTTAAAAAACATATACCCGACGCAGTCTTCCACGAGAAGGCCCGTCTGGTAGGGATAAGGCGAAAAAACGTCACCGCCGTTCATGGCCTCACGGTTATCACGGCCGGCAGCAGCGACGTGCCCGTGGCTGAGGAGGCCGCCCTAACTGCCGAATACATGGGGTGTATTGTGGAAAGGCTTTACGATGTGGGGGTGGCGGGCCTCCACCGCCTTCTGGCCCATGTGGATATACTACAGGCCTCGAAGGTCATTGTGGCCGTGGCTGGGATGGAGGGCGCCCTTGCCAGCGTGGTGGGAGGCCTGGTCTCCTGCCCGGTGGTGGCCGTTCCCACCAGAACGGGCTACGGGGCGAACCTGGGAGGGATAGCCCCCCTGCTGACCATGCTGAACTCCTGCGCCTCGGGCGTTTCGGTTATGAATATCGATAACGGCCTCGGCGCGGGCTACTTCGCCGCCCTGGTGGCCCGCCAGTC
>JAAYQT010000006.1 GCA_012519165.1 Synergistaceae bacterium | reverse complement strand
TACGTCCGCCACACTGGATCGATTACCGTCAGGATTGACGGGCCTAAAGAGGCCCGTTGGGTCTTCCAGGGCAAACAGTACGAATCCGGCCAGACTGTGGGCAACATCCCCACAGGCAAGTACGCCGTCGCTTTTGCCGACGTCCCTGACTGGACCAGGCCCGGCGACGACTCGGTAGCAGTGGCAAAGGACGGAACAGCCTCACTGGACGGGAAGTACGTCCGCCACACTGGATCGGTTACCGTCAGGATCGACGGGCCCAAAGAGGCCCGCTGGGTCTTCGGGGGCAAACAGTACGAATCCGGCCAGACTGTTAGCAACGTCCCCACCGGCAAGTACCCCGTCGCCTTCAACAACGTACCCAACTGGACCGGGCCCGACGGCGTATCGGTAACGGTTAAAAAGGGTGAAACGGCCTCCGCCTTCGGGGCTTATGCAAAACACACCGGCTCCCTCACCGTATCCATGGAGGGCCCGAAGGATATTTCCTGGAGCCTCAACGACAGGGGAAACTATGCAAACGGCCAGACCATCGGCAACCTTGACGTTGGGCCCGTAACAGTCTCTTTCTCCGAAATAGCCGGATGGAATAAACCGGAAAACGTCAGGGTGACCATCAAAAACGAGACGGCCGAAAAAGTCTCCGCCGCTTACGTCAGGCAGACCGGCTCAGTCAAAGTCGATATAGCCGGGACAAAGGACGGAAGATGGAGCCTGGACGGCAAGGGCAACTATCCCGGCAGCTGGACGGAGAAAAACATCCCCACCGGATCATACAAGATTGTCTTTTCGGATGTAACGGGCCGAATAAAACCCGAGAGCCTGCCCGTAACCGTAACCCCGGACAAGACCGCCTCCGTGAAGGCGGAGTATATTAACAACACCGGTTTCATCACCGTTAAAATCGACGGCCCCGCAGAGGCCAGGTGGGCCATTGACGGCAAGGGCAGCTACGAAAGCGGCCAGACGGTGGGCGAAATCCTTCCGGGAGCCGCGTCATCTCCTTCACCTACGTAAAGGGCTGGAAGTCGCCCGCCGACGTTAAGGTAACCGTCCAAAAGGACGGCACGGCAACAGTGGAGGGCGCGTATCAGAAGCTTCAGTAGCGCCTACGGGGCCATTGCGCCGAAGATAATACCTGCGGCCGTGGAGAGCAGGACCACCAGGGCGACGTAGGTTACAGTCTTGCGGAAGCCCAGAATACTGTTGATTACCAGCATGCTGGGAAGCGAGAGGGCCGGTCCCGCCAGGAGAAGGGCGAGGGCCGGCCCCTTCCCCATTCCCGCCCCTAAAAGCCCCTGCAAAATGGGCACTTCCGTCAGGGTGGCGAAGTACATAAACGCCCCCGAGAGGGAGGCAAAAAAGTTTGCGCCCAAAGAGTTGCCCCCCACGAGCATGGCCACGTACCGGCCGGGGATAAGGGCCTCGTGCCCCGGACGGCCCAGCAGAAACCCGGCGGCCAGCACCCCTGCAAAAAGCAGCGGGATCACCTGCAGGGCGTAATCCCGGGCGGAGGAGAGCCACTCCAGCCGCTCATCCCGGCTGAACCACGCCATGCCGGACAAAACCGTTACGACAAGTCCTCCCCCCGCCAATATCCACCTTAAGCGGTAGACTGCCTCCCACAGCCCTCCCTCGCTCCGGGGCGCCGCCCAGTTGGCAAAGACCAGAAAAAAGACCATTGCCGCCAGGTTGACGGCGGTCTTCCACAGGGGACGGCCAGCCTCCTCCTCCGGGAGCACGGCGAACCCTTCCTGCCTGGCTACCTCCTCCCGGCCGAAGATCAGCGACATAAGCAGGCCGATAACCACGCTGAAGATAACAGCCCCGGCCGCCCTTGCCACCCCCAGCTCAAGGCCCAGCACCCTGGCGGTTAAAACAATTGCCAGCACGTTGACGGCGGGGCCCTAGTAGAGAAAGGCGGAGGCGGGGCCGAGGCCCGCCCCGCGGGTGTAAATCCCAGCAAAGAGAGGCAGCACCGTGCATGAGCATACAGCCAGCACCGATCCCGATACGGAAGCCACCGAGTAGGCCTTCCACTTCTTCGCGCCCGCGCCCAGGTACTTCATAACGGATTCCCTGCTCACGAAGACCGACACCGCCCCGGCAATAAAAAAGGCCGGCACGAGGCAGAGCAGCACGTGCTCCCTGGCGTAGTAGGCCATCATCCCTACCGCCTCCGCAAGGCCCGCAACAACCCGTTCATTCCCCTCGGGGAGGAAATAAAAGGTCAGAAAAAATGCGGTAATCCAGAAAAACTTCCTTCCGTCGGTCATCTAAAAACATCTCCGTTTCTTAATGTGGTAAAAACAGCACATACCGAGGCCAAAAAAACCCCCGCCTCAGCCGGGGCCATGTCGACTCTACTTTGCCGCTGCGGAGATCAACTCCTTAACCTTCCCGTAAGAGGGGAGCGCCCCCGACAGCAGGACCTTCCCGTCCACCGCCAGCCCCGGCGTTGAGACCACGCCGAAACTCACTATGCCGGCAATATCGGTGATCTTCTCAATATCGCAGGCGAGCCCCAGCTCTACGCAGGCTTTCTCTGCCATCTCGGCCAGTTTTTTGCACTTGGGGCAGCCGGT
>JAAYQT010000085.1 GCA_012519165.1 Synergistaceae bacterium | reverse complement strand
TCGCCCACGGGGAGTTTTTAATGGTGGGCATGTATGTAAGCTACTGGATCGGCTTCTTTTTAAACGTGGATCCCCTTATTTCGTGGATAGCCTCGGGCATTTTCCTCTTCATAATGGGCGCGGTAACCTACAAGCTGATAATTAAAAACAGCCTTGGGAAGTCGGCCATGGCGCCCCTGCTGGCCACCTTCGGGCTTTCCATGGTGCTTAAAAATTTCTGCATGAACCGCTTCACGCCCAATTTCAGGCTACTCTCCGGCACCCTGCTGGAGGGCAAGACCATAACTGCGGGCGACGCAATTCTATCAGTTCCCCAGTTAGCCACGGCCCTCTTTGCCCTAGTGGTTCTGGGGGGGCTCTACTGGATGCTTAAGCGCACAAGGCTGGGGTGGGCCATCCAGGCCGCAGCCATGGACAGCGAGGCGGCGGAGCTCATGGGCATAAAGACGGAAAACATCTACCTTCTGGTGTTCGGCATCGGCGGCGCCTGCGTGGGCATAACGGGAGGCCTTATGACATCCTACCTGGCGGTCTACCCCGAGGTGGGGTCCCTGTTCAGCCTCATTGCCTTCGTGGTAGTGGCCCTGGGAGGATTCGGAAGCATTCCGGGGGCGTTGCTGGCCGCCATTTTGATTGGCCTGGTGGAGTCCTTTTCAGGCTTCTACATTGCCGCAGTGGTAAAGTACGTGGCCGTCTTTGCGGTCTACCTGGCGGTAATCCTGATCCGGCCCAAGGGCCTTTTCGGGTGGTGAGCGGGCCATGAATACCAAAAGAATATCCAACACGCTGTGGTACCTTCTGCTCGCCGGCGCGGTCGCTCTGCCCTTCATCCCCGGCGGGGTGGGGAGTAGCTTCCGCGGACACGTCCTCACCATGATCTTCCTTTACGCCGCCATGGCCCAGGCATGGAACATTATCAGCGGCTACTGCGGCCAGACCTCCTTCGGCCACGCCGTTTTCTTCGGCATAGGCGCCTACGGAGCGGCCATGGCCGTGGTACAGTTCAACACCCTGCCCTGGTACGGCGCCCCCGTCGGAGCCCTTGCAGCGGCCGTGGTTTCAGTGCTGGTCAGCGCCCCCTGCTTCAGGCTGAAGGGGCACTACTTCGCCATTGCGACCTTCGCCATAGTGGAGATCTTCAGCAGACTTTTCATGATCTGGGACGCGGTGGGAGGGGCCATCGGCCTGGACTACCCCATACTGGATGACGGGTGGCGGAACTTCTCCTGGTCGTCGGATAAAAACGGCTACTACCTGGGAGCCCTTTTCCTCTTCGCTCTCATCTTCGGCGTAGTAAGGTGGATCGAGTCCCACAGAATGGGCTACTACCTGAGGGCCGTTCGGGAGGGGCAGGAGACGGCGGAATCCCTGGGCGTAAACAGCGCCCTTGTCAAGCTCTCCGCCATGGCGCTGTCGGCGGGGCTTGCGGCCCTGTGCGGGGCCTTCTTCGCCCAGTACAACTATCGGGTGGACCCCCCCATGGTGATGTCCCTTGACATGTCCATGAAGTTCGTATTGATAACCATCCTGGGCGGCCTGGGCACCTTCTGGGGGCCCCTGCTCGGCGCGGCGGTGCTCATTCCGCTGCAGGAGTATACCAGGGCCTACCTCTCCCACCTTGGCTCGGGCGTGGACCTTATTATCTTCG
>JAAYQT010000084.1 GCA_012519165.1 Synergistaceae bacterium | reverse complement strand
CGGCGCTCAGGCCCGCCGCTCCGCCGCCGATCACAAGAATTTCTGTTGAAAGGGTTTTCATGGTTTTTTCCTCATTCCCCGGCATCGGGAACGCGGCCGTTCCCGAACTGGGTCTCTACCTTCATTCCGGCCCTTAGGGGAGTGATGCAGGTCCTGACGTTTGGCACGCCGTCCACCACCATGAAACAACTGCTGCACTTGCCTATGGCGCAAAAAAAACCCCGGGGTCTCCTCATCTCTTCAGTTTCGCGGTAAACCCTAACGCCGTTACCGTGAAGGGCCATGGCAATCGGTTCCCCTTCGTATCCCTCCATCTGTCTTCCGTCAAAGAAAAATGCTACCCTTTCGCCTCTCCGGAAGTCAAGAATCGGGTGTTCGCCGATCAAGTCCATGTCGCAGCCGCACCCTCCCGGGTTTATTTTTTCATCCAAGCCTGTCTTCCCCCTTCCACCTGCTCTTTATTCAGTCTGCGCTACAAAAAGTATTACGGCAATACGGAAAGAAAATGCTTATTTTAGAGGAACAACATGCACCATACACTGCGCTTTTCGGGTAATTATTGTACGGGACGGAGGATGTGTCAAGGATAGATTTTATTTTCAGGCCTTTTCCTATCTATTAATCAAAAAGAGCAAATTCATATAAATTTTGTAGCTTTTTGCCGGAAGCAGTTAAATTGCGGGGGAGCGGAATCTCCCCCGCCCGGAAATACTATTTTCCCTTCAAATTTACCCCGGGCCCCCACTTTCTTGCCCACTCGAACATCCCCAGGGCGCAGGCCACGCTTGCGTTCAGGGAGCCGGTTTTTCCGGTAATGGGAATTTGGACCAGATCGTCGCAGGTCTCTGCCGCAAGCCTTGAGAGCCCTTCTCCCTCCGCTCCAACCACGAGGGCGACTCTTTCGGGCATTTCTCCCTCCCAAAGGGATCTGCCCCGTTTATTCTCCAGACCAAGGGTCCAAAAACCCGCCTCCTGGAGCTGTTCTATCGTTCGCACGATGTTTGTCACACCCGCCATGGGAAGCCTAAGGGCCGCCCCGACGCTGACCTTTACCACTGTCCCGCCGGGCAGGGCCCCCCTCCTCCTGGGAAAGAGGATTCCCGAGGCGCCGCAGGCTTCCGCCGACCTCACAATAGCCCCGAGGTTGTGGGGGTCCTGTATGTGGTCCAGAACCACCAGAAGCAGCGGTCCCTCTGCGGGGAGAGTTTTCATGAGATCCTCAAAATCCATTATGGACACGTCGCCGCTCCTGCATGCCACCCCCTGGTGGTTGGCCTGCCCGCACATATCGGAGAGGACGTCAGGGTCAACCGCCTGGACCGCAATCCCGCCGTCGGCGGCCAGGGTTTTTATCTGCCTTGCGAAGGACTCTCCCGCGTTCTTACCTAAAAAGACCTTCTGTACCCTGTCGGGAGACTCTCTCAGGAGCTGCAGAACTACCTGCCTTCCCCAGCTGAGGCCTTCGGTTTTCTGCTTATTGGCAGGGTTGCCCCTGCCGTTGTTTCCCTGATACCGGTTTTTTTTATCCACTCTTCTTCATCCTTTCGGTTAACTGTACCGAATACTCTCTTAAAAATCTTGCCGTATGTCCCCTGGATGTGCGAATAAGCTCCTCCGGGCTGCCCGAGGCTACCAGCCTACCTCCGCCGGCGCCGCCGTCGGGGCCCAGGTCGATAATGTGGTCCGCAGACATAAGCACGTCCAGGTTGTGTTCAATGACCACCACGGTGTTTCCCTGGTCCACAATTTTATTTACTATTACCAGCAGTTTTTCCACGTCGGTGTAGAAAAGCCCCGTAGTGGGCTCGTCCAGCAGGTAGAGGGTGGGGCCGGAAAACCTCTTGCTCAGCTCCTTGGAAAGCTTTACCCTCTGGGCCTCGCCTCCGCTGAGGGTGAGGGCGGACTGGCCCAGTTTTATATATCCAAGCCCCGCCTGGGATATTAATCTTACCTTGGAGGCTATCTTCGGTATATCTTTGAAGAAGTCAAGGGCCTCGTCCATGGTCATGTCAAGAACGTCGGCAATGGACTTCCCCTTGAATTTCACCTCCAGGGTCTCCCTGTTGTACCTCCGGCCGCCGCATACCTCGCAGGGGACGTAGACATCCGGTAAAAAGAGCATGGAAACCCGGGTGGAGCCCCCGCCTCCGCAGGCCTCGCACCTGCCTCCCTTTACGTTGAAGCTGAACCTTCCCGGGAGGTAGCCCCTGATCTTTGCCTCGGGCAGCTCTGCAAACAGCTCCCTTATCAGCGTAAAAAGACCGGTATAGGTCGCCGGGTTGGACCGGGGGGTTCTGCCTATGGGGCTCTGATCCACCAGAATTACGTTTTTAAACTGTTCCCAGCCCTCAATAGATGTGTGCTTCCCCGCCCTCTCCCGAAAGTCCCTGTCAAGGTGCCTCCTGAGCCCCTTGTAGAGGACGTCGTGGACAAGGCTGCTTTTTCCCGACCCGGAGACCCCGGTCACGGCAATGAAGAGCCCCGTCGGGAATTTTGCCGTCAAACCCTTAAGGTTGTTGTGCCGGGCGCCCTTTACGGTCAGGTATCCTGCCGGTTTTCTCGGCGAGGCCGCCCTGACGATGCCGTTGCGCTCTCCCCTCAGGAAGGGTCCGGTCAGGAAGTGGGTTTCAAAGGCGTCCTCAGTATCCCCGGCAAAGAGCACCTTGCCGCCGCTCTCTCCCGCGCCTGGACCGAGCTCCACCACCGCGTCGGCCGCAAGCATGGTCTCCCTGTCGTGTTCCACCACCACCACCGTGTTTCCCAGGTCCCTGATTGACTCCAGGGTTTTTACGAGCTTTTCCGTGTCCCTGGAGTGGAGGCCGATGGTGGGTTCGTCAAGGACATAGAGGACTCCGCTTAGCTTGGACCCTATCTGTGTGGCAAGCCGTATCCTCTGGCTCTCGCCGCCGCTCAGGGTATCGGCCCGCCGTATGAGGGACAGATAACCCACCCCCACGTCGGTCAAAAAGTGAAGCCGTTTTCTGGTTTCAATGAGCACCTGGCAGACAATGTGCTCCTCGGACTGGGAGAAGGCCAGTTCATCTATAGTCTTTGCCAGGTCGTCTATGGGCATGGATAAAAAGTCTCCGATGGTGAAATCCTTAACTTTTACCGCCAGCGCCTCGGGCTTCAACCGCAGGCCTCCGCAGGTCTTGCATTCGTCGTCCACACGGTAGGTGGCCAGTTCGTCCATGACCGCCTCTGATTCCGTCTCCTTCCACCGGGAGTCCAGCCATGGCAGAAGGCCCTCATACCTGCCCATGTAAGACCGCTCCCTGCCGCCTTCCCGGTAAATCAGCGGGATTCGCTCGTCGGAGCCGTTCAAAATAAAGTCCCTGACCTTCTCCGGAAGCTTGCCGTAGGGCTTTGACAGATCCCAGCCGTTTTTGGCGGCAAACTTTTCCAACTTCGTAAGCATATAGTGCTTCTTCTTCCAGGGGAGGATTGCCCCTTCGGATACAGGCCGGTCCGGGTCAATTGCCAGTTCTGGTGAAAAGAACTGATGGCTGCCTATGCCTGAACAGTCCGGGCAGGCGCCCCGGGGATTGTTGAAGGAAAACAGCCCCGGCTCTATCTCCGGCAACGAGACGTCGCAGGAGGGGCAGGTAAAGTTCTCCGTCAGCAGCTTCTCCTCTCCGCTTTCGGGGACTGCCACCACGTAGCCGCCGCTGAGAGAAAGGGCGTTTTCCACCGCTTCGGCAATCCTTCCCCTCCTGTCCTCCTGAATTCTGAGCCTGTCGACTATCACCTCGATGGTGTGTCTTTTATTTTTATCAAGGGCGATCTCCTCTTCCAGCCAGAGGACCTTGCCGTCCACCCGAACCCTGAGGAACCCCTTGTCCCTGGTCTGGGAGAGGAGGTTCCTGTACTCCCCCTTTTTATCCCGCACGAGGGGGGACAGGATTTCAATCCGTTCGTCAGGGAAGCTCCTGAAGAGGATGTCCACAATTTCGTCCAGAGAGTATCGCATTACCTCAGCGCCGCAGGAGGGGCAGTGGGGCTTGCCCACCCTGGCGAAGATAAGCCGGAGGAAGTCGTAAACTTCCGTCACCGTACCTACTATGGACCTGGGGTTATGGGAGACTCCCTTCTGTTCGATAGAGATGGCTGGGGATAGGCCCGATATATCGTCCACGTCTGGCTTGCTCTGCACCCCGAGAAACTGCCTGGCGTAGACGGAGAGGGATTCCACGTAACGCCTCTGCCCCTCGGCGTAGAGGGTGTCGAAGGCCAGGGACGACTTGCCCGACCCCGAAGGACCCGTTATTACCACCAGTTTGTTCTTCGGGATGT
>JAAYQT010000083.1 GCA_012519165.1 Synergistaceae bacterium | reverse complement strand
CGGCAGGTCCGGGAGCCCATGATCCAGTACAGGCAGATGGGCAGGGCGGCCCTGCCCGCCCCCATGGCGGCGCCCTCCTTCGAGGAGGAAGAGTTCTTCGAGTACCACATCTACAACCTCTCCAGGCCCACTACCATCGGCAACAACCAGACCAAGCAGATAAGCCTGCTAGAGGCCTTCGACTCGAAGGTGAAAAAGGAGCTTATCGCCCGGGGCTCCAGCAGCTACTTCCAGTCTTCCTACCGGGGTTCCATGAAACAGAAGGTGGACGTGGAGATCTCATTCAAAAACTCCGAGGAAAACAACCTCGGCATGCCCCTCCCCAAGGGCGTCATCCGACTCTACAAGAAGGACTCCGGCGGCAGCCTCCAGTTCATAGGGGAGGACAGAATTGACCACACCCCCCGGAACGAAGAGGTGCGCCTGGTCGTGGGCGAGGCCTTTGACGTAGTGGCCGAACGCCGCCAGACCAACTACAAAAAGCTGGCCGAGAAGCTTATTGAGACCTCTTGGGAACTGACCGTTAAAAACCGCAAAAAGGACGAGGCCGCCACCGTAACCTTTATGGAGACCGCCCCCGGAGACTGGGAGGTAGTCTCCTCCACCGGGGATTACAAAAAAACATCGGCCTTCGGCCTTCGCTTCGACGTAACCGCCGCCCCCGACGAGGAGAAAAAGGTGGAGTTCACCATCAGGAGCCGGTTTTAGGGGGGCCGGGGCCTGTAAAGCCGTGAAATTAACGTAAAAACAACGGGCCGTCTGTCCAGCGACAACGGCCCGTTTAATTTTTTTTCTAACCGCCGCAACGTTGTGATGCCCCGGGCAATGAGCGGTTTGCAATCTGCGGTCCCGTGCGAATGCCCGGTTCGCTGCCATCCCGAAATGTGTACAGCAGATGGCGGCCAGGAGCATGCCGCTTAAGCGACAGACTGAAACGGATAAACCGCCCGTTCGGTCG
Organism: Synergistaceae bacterium; assembly: GCA_012519165.1. Taxonomy (GTDB): domain Bacteria; phylum Synergistota; class Synergistia; order Synergistales; family Aminobacteriaceae; genus Aminivibrio. Next base: position 2,270 of record JAAYQT010000083.1, on the reverse strand, counting down.
TCTGCTAATTTCGTCCCGAAAGAACGCAGGCAGTTAAGCTGTCATCCCGAAAGCCCGAAGGGCTGAGGGATCTGGGGTTGGTAACACTGAAGAATCCTGCCCGGCTGAAAATGGAGAAACATTCAAGTCCTGCTCTCCTGCAAACCTGCTAACTCAGCGGGCTTTGCAATCCTTAATTAAGCTGCTTTTCCGCCAGTTTACGCAGTTCTTCCTCGGGAAGCTCGGTTATGTTGGAGATAGTTGTGATGTCCATCTTTTGGGACAACATCTTCCGGGCAATTTCCAACGTCCTTTTTTCTCTGGCTTCTTCCCTGGCCACTTCCTCTATGGATGAAACATACCTCATGTCCGCGTCCTCCTTTTCAGCAAGCTTCTTTACTTCCCTCACAAACTCCCTCTTCGAGTCCGGCCTATCAAATGAAACCACCCAGTCCAAAAAGAAGAAGAGGGCCTTGATCTCATCGGGGCTGTAGCCCTTCCTTAAACACAGCCGGAGCAGCCCCAGCTTGAAGAGCATCTTCGTTCCGTCGTCGCCCCGATTGGCCTTCAGGGCCCGCTTCGCAGCCAACATCAGGGTTGCAAAGGGATTGCCGCTGACCTCAAGCTCTTCCTCGTCGTGGTCGATGATTTTGCAGATGTTGAAGACGTAGGTCAGGGTGGTCCCGAAGAAGGACGCCTCGTATCGGTCGGGTCGGAAGTTGGGGTTTTCGTCTGTCAATATTGCAAGGGCGGCTATGTCCTTGTTCCTCCACTTGTCCCTTACCCGGTAGTAGTACTCGAACATCCGCTCGCCGAACTCCAGGGAGGCCTTTTCGCCGCTTCCGTAGCCTTGGACCTCCACGTGGAGAAGCACGTACTTGTCGTCGCCGTCCTTCATGGTAATTTGGGCCAGGACGTCCACAAACCGCTTTCCGTCCCTCTCGGGGCTAAAGAGGTTGGCCAGTTCCTCCTCCAGGAAGACGCACTCTTTGCTCCAGTCGACGGCTGAATAAAGCTCGGGGAAGTGGAATTTCACCATGGGATGGAACAGGGCGTGTATGGAGTTTTTCCAGATTTCATCGTTAAATGCAGGCACAAAACCGCCTCCCTCTTTGGGGTAATTTTAGCACTGTGATGAAGAAAGGGGAAGGTTGGAGAAGATTGTCGTCCCGAACGCATGTGAGGAACCTGGATTTGAGGACTACATTCTTGAAAACCAAAACCAGAGGTAAAACAGATCCCTCCGGTGCTGCGCACCGTTCGGGATGACACGAGCAGATGACCAAACGGGCGGTTTAGCCGTTCGTGTCGGTCGCATAGGCGGCAAGTTCCTGGTCGCCATCTGCTGCAGGTCCTTTGGGATGACATAAACAAGCAGTTCGCTCAAGTAAATTATGCCTGGTCGCCTTATAACGTTCCTGTGGCTTTACAACCACCCTTTTTGGTAGTTCTTTTAAAATCAGCCCCTATTTGCTACAATTGTAGTAGAAGGGGGCTGATTTAATGTCTGTTGCATCCAGTGCGAAAAAGGAAAAAGAGGCCGTCGGCGCGCGGGATCGGACCATTCCCGTGAGGGTAAGCCGCTCTCTTTACGACGACGCCCGCAGGACTGCTGTCGCCGAATGCAGGACCATTGCCGGTCAGATTGAATACTGGTCTCAAGTCGGCCGCGCGGCTCTGGACAACCCGGACCTGCCCGTGGAGTTTGTCCGCTCAATCCTCGTGGCGAAGGCAAGGCGGGAAATTGAACCCTTCGACCCCGAGGATTGAGGAATGTCCGGCGATCCGTCCAAAATTGCCGTTTTCCAGGAGCGGGAGTTCAAGGTTGCCTATAAAAAACTCCACCCCAATCAAAAAGAGTCCGTAAGGGCTGCAATCCGCCCGATTGTTGAGGATCCTGAAGCGGGGGAGGAAAAAAAGGGGGATTTAAGGGGAGTGTTCGTCTACAAGTTCAAATGTCTGGACAGGCAGTTCCTCCTGGCCTGCACGTGGGACCCGGCAACTCGCACCCTTCTCGCCCTCGGCGTTCATGAAAATTTTTACAGGGATGTAAAACGAAGGTTTAGTAATGAACTATCTCAACAGGCTTCCGGGCGGGAAAACGCCCCGGACGCCCGGAATACCGTCATCCCGAAAGCTTGAAGGGTTGAGGAATTCGGGCTGGATTCTGGAAAGAATCCTGCCCAGCCATGAAGGAGAAATACTAAGCTTCTCATTTTTCAGACCGTCAGGCGGGGCGGGACTTTGCGGGGGTGGTTTTAAGTTTAACGCCAAATGCCGACATGAGCTTT